>JBQCDS010000256.1:0-5868 GCA_051961035.1 Trinickia sp.
GAGCCCGCCACGCTCAAGCTGAACGCGTATCCGGAGTGGTCGATCCCCGCTTACGTCATCGCCGTGGTGCCCACCGCCGATCGCAGCAAGGCGACCGTCAAGGTGCGCGTGGGCTTCAAATCGCGCGATCCACGCATCCTGCCCGAGATGGGCGCGCGCGTGTCGTTCCTGAGCCGCGCGCAAAAGGGGGAGAACGGCGCAACGAACGCGGGCGGGGTGACACTGCCCCTGGGCGCCGTGGAAGGGGGTGCCGATTCCGCAACCGGCGTTGTCTACGTCTTGCATGACGATACCGTCGAGCGCCGAGAGGTGAAGCTGGGGCCGCGCGGCACCGATACGCAGACAGTCATCGCGGGTGTGTCGCCCGGCGAACGCGTGGCTGTCGGCGATCTGACGAAGCTGTCCGACGGCGCGCACGTGAAAGTCGTCGATCGTTGATGTCACCCGGAATCGAGATTGAACGAGGAGCAAAGCAATGACTGCCATGGTGTCCCTCAAGAACGTCGTGAAGACATACACGCGCGGCAAGCAAACAGTCGAAGTGCTTCATCATCTCGACCTGCAAGTGGCCGAGGGCGATTTCGTCGCGCTCATGGGCCCGTCGGGCTCGGGCAAGACAACGGTGCTCAATTTGATCGGCGGCATCGATCACCCGACGAGTGGCGAACTCGTCGTGGGCGGCGAGCGAATCGATCGGTTAAAGGGCGGCGCGCTTGCGCGGTGGCGCTCGAACAATGTCGGCTTCGTGTTCCAGTTCTACAACTTGATGCCGATGCTCAGCGCCGAGCGCAACGTCGAGCTGCCGCTCCTGTTGACGTCGCTCGGCAAGAGCGAACGTCTGAAGCGTGTGCGCGCGGCGCTCACCATCGTCGGGCTGGAAGATCGCGCCAAGCACAAACCGTCCGAGCTATCGGGCGGGCAGGCGCAGCGCGTGGCGATCGCGCGCGCGCTCGTTTCCGATCCGAAGCTGCTCGTGTGCGACGAACCGACAGGCGACCTCGACCGCGCCACCGCGGACGAAATCCTTCACTTGCTGCAATTGCTCAATCGCGATTACGGCAAGACAATCGTCATGGTCACGCACGATCAAAAGGCGGCCGATTACGCCACGCATACGCTGCACCTCGACAAGGGGCGTTTCGTCGAAGAGCGGCAAAGGACTGAGGCATGACGCCATGAAATTCATTCCGCTGATATGGGCGATGCTGTGGCGCAAGAAGGTGCGCACCGTGCTGACGCTGCTCTCCATCCTGATCGCGTTTCTGCTGTTCGGCATGCTTCAGGGCGTGAATTCCGCATTCAAGCAAACGATCGAGCGCTCGAACGTGAATCGTCTTGTGGTCACGAATCGAATCTCGATCACGGAAAGCCTGCCGTACGCTTATTTGCAGCAAATCGAAGCGATGCCGGGCGTGGCGCTCGTCTCGCACGAGTCGTGGTTCGGGCCGTATTACCAAGACCCGAAAAACTTTATCGCCGCTTTTCCGGTTGAGCCCGAGCGCGAGTTTCCGGCGCACCCCGAATACCAGTTGCCGAAAGATCAATTGGCGGCGCTCGAGCACACGCGCGACGGTGCCGTCGTGGGCGCCAGCCTGGCGAAAAAATACGGCTGGAAGATCGGGCAACGCATTCCGCTGCACTCCACCATTTGGGTGAAGGCGGCCGACGGTAACTCCGATTGGGATTTCAACATCGTCGGTATCTATGAAGACCCGGCTGAGCGCTCGCGTGAAGACGCCATGTTCTTCAACTACAAGTATTTCGACGAGGCGCGCAGTTTCGCGAAGGGCAAGGTGGGCTGGTACATCGTCGTCGTGAAGGACCCGGCGCAATCGGCGCAAATCGCGCAGGAGATCGATCGGCATTTCGCCAATTCGCCCGATGAAACCAAGACACAAACCGAGAAGGAATTTCAACAGTCGTTCATGAAGCAGATTGGCGACATCAACCTGATCGTGACGTACATTCTGTTTGCCGTCTTCTTTGCGTTGTTGTTCGCGGTGGGCAGTACCGTCATGCAGGCCGTGCGCGAGCAGGTGCCCGAATTGGCGGTGCTCAAGACGCTGGGCTTCAGCGATACGCGCATGCTCGTGCTCGTTCTCGTGCAATCGCTGATGCTGTGCGTCGTGGCGGCGTTGCTCGGGCTCGGGCTCGCCGATTTGTTGTTCCCGGTGCTGCGCAACACGCTCGGCGTGGTGAAGCTGCCCGTCTCCGTGATCTTCGAGGGCGTGGCGATGGCCGCGCTGCTCGCCGTGGTCACCGGCTTCGGGCCGGCTTGGCGCGCCAAGCGCCTCGTCATCGTGGAGGCCCTGCGCTCATGATCAAGCAAATCGTTGCAGTGACTTCGATGAACCTGCGCAGCCTGCCGCAGCGGATCAGCACTGCGTGGGTCATCGTCATCGGTATCGCCGTGACGGTCGCCGTCATGGTATCGGTGCTCGCCATGGCGACGGGTTTCCAGCGCACGCTCAAGGGCACCGCGCGCGCCGATCGGGCGATCGTGCTGCGCGCGGGTTCTCAGGCGGAGCTCGAAAGCACGATCGACCGCCAAGATGCGCAAAAAATCATGGATGCCCCGGGCGTGCGCAAGGACGAGGCGGGGCGGCCCATTGCGTCGGCCGAAGCGGTAGTGATCGTCGCGCTGCCGCAAAAGAAGGATGGCGCCGATGCCAACGTGACCCTGCGGGGTGTCGGGCCGAACGCGATGAAGCTGCGGCCGGAGATGCATTTGATCGCGGGCCGTATGTTCCGCCCGGCGGTGCGCGAGTTGATCGTCGGCAAGTCGGCCCTCGCGCAGTTCAAGGGGTTGGAACTCGGCAGCCATATCGCCTTTCGCAACTCCGAATGGACAGTCGTCGGTGTCTTCGAGAGCGGTGGCGATGCGCACGAGTCGGAGTTGCAGGGCGATGCGGAGACGGTGCTGTCGGCTTATCGCCGCAACGGCTTTCAGTCCGTCACGGCGATGCTCGACTCGGCCGCCGCGTTCGACCGCTTCAAAGGTGCATTGACGACGGACCCATCGCTGAAGGTCGGGGTACAGCGCGAGGCCGATTATTACGCCGCCCAATCGCGGAACTTATCGAAGCTGCTCAATCTACTGGCTTATTTCGTGGGGGGCATCATGGCGCTCGGCGCTTGCTTCGGCGCACTGAACACCATGTACACGGCTGTGTCGACGCGCACGCGCGAGATCGCGACGCTGCGCGCCATTGGTTTCAGCGGCGCGCCGATCGTGATCTCAGTGCTCGTCGAATCGCTGTTGCTGGCGGTTGTCGGCAGTGCGATCGGGTCGGCGGCGGCGTGGGTGTTCTTCGACGGCAACACGGTCAATACGCTCGGCGCCGGGTTCTCGCAGGTCGTGTTCCACTTGACCGTAACGATTTCGCTGCTCGTCATCGGCGTGTTTGTCGCTTGCACGATCGGGATGCTCGGCGGCTTGTTGCCGGCGATTCGCGCGGCGCGGCAGCCGATTGCTATGGCGTTACGCGCAAGTTGAGAACGGGTTGAGAATGCGTTGACCGTGGGTTAAGGCCGCGGCCCTTGCGCCGCGAATGCCTCGACGAGGGGGCCGTAATCCTCCATCGCCGGGAACGCTGCGAAGCTGTGTGGCGCCCCGGTCTTCGCCCACGGTAGCGCCTCGCTCGTGTAAGTTTCGACGAAGGGCGTGAACCATTTGGCGTCGTCGAGCATCGATGGCCGGACGTTCACGAAGCCCATGCTCGGTTCGAGTTCGGTGAACACCCAGCTTTTGCACCAGTCGCAGTGGCGATGATGGATTTGAGGCCCATGTAGGCCGCCGGTCACCGCCTCGCCCTGCGTCACGCGAAAGCCGTTTTCCGGAATGGCCATGGACAGCGAAAACGCGCTCGCACTCATCTTTTGGCAGCCCGTGCAGTGACAGGCCATCGTCAGCAACGGCGGCGCCGAGATTTCGAAACGCAACTTTCCGCATCGGCAGCCGCCTTGCCAAGGCAAATTCCAATCGTTCATGTGAGTCTCGCGTGAGGTAGATCGAAGATGGATGCTAATACAGGGACTCGAGAGGGGCGATGTCGGCTACGACCGTTGGGCGTGTCAGCGCCGGGTGGCTCGCCGGCAGTTGCCGGCGCGGGATCGTCGCCAGCGGCGACAGATAGCATTGGAGCGACGCGGCATGCAAGGACAGCCATGCCGTGACGCGCTCCGCGCCCTTCGGGCCGAGCCTAGGCACGGCCGTGAACCAGCGCTGCCGGCGCCGGTGGATGAGCGCGAGCAGATCGGCCAACGAGGTCAGGCCTGCGGTGGTCAGGCGGGCGGCGAGGACCGGCTCAAACCAGCCGTCGAGCGGGTGGTCGGGCGCGGGCTCCTCGGCGAGTGCCCGCCTTCATTCGTTCAAGCGCCGCGGCTTGGCGGGCACGCAGGCGTGCGTTGCGGGCGATTTTCCGGTCGACGCGCTCGCGGTTCGGGGCCTGCGGCGGAAAATCCGCGCGATACAGAGCGAGCAGGTCGGCCTCAGCGTAGAACCCGTCCGGATCGACTTGCGCGCGATAGCGATACGCATTCCAACTGCGATACCAAATTTTGGTATATGATGAGCGCGTTTGCAAGGGAGGTTACTCATGCCACGCAACACATCCGTTTCCCTCGGCGACCATTTCGCCGACTTCGTCGACGCACAGGTCGACTCGGGCCGCTATGGTTCCGCCAGTGACGTTGTGCGCGCAGGTCTGCGCCTGCTTGAATCGCACGAGACGCAAGTGCGGGCGCTGCAGGAAGCGCTCAGGGCCGGTGAGGCGTCGGGCGCGCCCGTGCCCTTCGACAGCGAAGCATTCTTAGAGCGGATGCGGGTGACGCATGGCGGCTAAGGGGCTACAGCTCCGGCTAACGCCGCTCGCCCAATCCGACCTCGAGGATATCTGGCGCTATACATTCGAGCATTGGTCAATCGAACAGGCGAACCGATATCACCGGGATCTCGTCGCGACGATGAATGCGCTCGCTCGCGGCGAGAAGAGCGGCCGTGTCTGTGTCGTCCGAGACGGGTATTTGCAGTACGCCGTTGGCTCGCACATCGTCTTCTATCGCGAGACGGAAACGACGCTCGACGTCAGTCGTGTGCTGCATCAACGCATGGATATCGACCGTCAGCTATAGGCCCAACGCGACGCGCTCGACTAGGATGCGGACGTTGACGGCCTGGCAGTCTGATCGCAAGGCTGTTCAGTGCCCGTACTTGTGAGCGACCGAACAGCATCCCTCAGGAGAGATGCTGCGCGCCTGCACGAAGCGTCGTACGGCTTCTGACCAAAAGGGGAGGGCCGAACCGCCGCTTGCGAGACAACGCTGCTACGGACACCGTTAGCGCCAAGTGCGAACTGCAGCAACTGATTTGATCTGAAAAAGTGAAGCCTCGGAAAGCGAGGACTTTCCGAGGCTTCATTTCAGGACACAAGCGCCACGCGCGCGAAGCTTGCAGCAAATTGTGGCGTGACGCCTCGACTGCATTCCTGACGGGTTTGCCTAACCGCCCGCCGGCGTGCCGGCCGGAACAACGCTTGCTGTTCGATCAAGAAGTCAGCGCGAAAGGGGAACGAGATGGCCGAACAACACAAACCAGGCGAGAAGGTGCAGACGTCTGGTATTTACAAAGTGGTGAAAGAAGGAGATGGCGGTTCCAGTTTCGAAGTGACGTGTGTCGAAGGCGAACATTTCCCGCCTACGCGCAGCGGAAAGGGTGCGAACTACGAGTTGGTTCACGGCGCAACGCACTCGCACAAGCACAGCGAACTCGGAAGCGGCGACAAGTAGGAAAGCGCTTACGAGCTTGATCGACGCATTCCGAGGGGCGAACCGGCACGGGCGGCCGCACCCCTATTGGAGGGCTTCAGT
>JBQCDS010000257.1:0-4059 GCA_051961035.1 Trinickia sp.
ACGGTTCCGACCTGGATGGTATGTGTATGTCTGACATCGAAGCCCATCGGGCGCCACGCCGCACCGCGCGGGCACCTCGATGCAATTATTTTTGAGTAGCGGGCACTTTAACACCCTGCCAAGAACCTCGCTTGAGGCCAAAACGGGCTTGGCGAAGCGGCGATCGCCATGGCGTGGCGGATCGTGTGCGCGCATGGGTGCGCAAGGGTTGCGAGCACCATCATGCAGCGTTCGGGGGGGGGGCCGATCGGGGCGCCCGGTGTGGGCCACGCGCGCCTATCCGCCTCGTTGGCCGGCCGCGAGATCGGCGATTTCGTTCCACAAGTGCATGGCCGCGTAGGCGCGATACGGGCGCCACTGATGGGTGCGGGCCCGCTGGGCCGGCGCGCGCGCGAGCGCGGGGTCTCGCGCGGCGATCGCTTGCATGAGGACTAAATCGGTGGCGGGAAACGCGTCGACGTCGCGCCATGCGCGCATGGCGATGTATTCGACCGTCCAAGGGCCGATGCCCGGTAGCGCGAGCAACGCTGCGCGCGCGTCGGCCAATGCCGCGGTCGACATGCGGGCGGCATGGATGTCGTCGATCGTCACTTCGCCCGTCGCGACGGCGCGCGCGACGCGCTGCAAGGCGGCGACGCGTTTGCCCGGCATGCCGATCTGCGCCAGATCGGCGCTAGCGAGCGCGGCTGGAGTCGGGAAGCGCCATGCCGTGCCCGGATGCGGGTGATCTTCGATGCGCGCGCCCGCGCGCGCGACGAGCCGCCCGATCAGCGTCGTCGCGGCCTTGACGCTCACCTGTTGGCCGACGATCGCACGCACGACGAGTTCGAACGCCGACCAAGCGCCCGGCAGCCGCAGGCCCGGCGCGGCTTCGACGAGCGGTGCGAGCCATGGATCCCGAGCGAGATGCGCGCCGATGACGGTGGGATTCGCGTCGACGTCGAACATCGTCGCGACATGCGGCGCGAGCGCCTCGGCATGGCGGCAGGCGTCGCCTCCTACGGTCACGACCAATCGATGTTTGCGCGGATGACGAGCGACGCACAGCGTACCGCTCGCGCCGTCCCACTCGATCGCGCGCTGGTACGTGCCGTTTTCGACCGCCTCGACGCCCGGCGTCGCTCGCCCCGCGAAGAACCGTAGCACGCGTGCCCAGTCGTACGGCGCTTTGAAGGGCAGCTCGAAGCTGACGTCGAGTGCGGTACTCAAGCGGCGTCGTCCAGGTCGCCGGGCGTGTCGCCGAGATCGCTGTCGCCCGCTTGCGCGACTGCGCCGCGCCGCGCTTCGGCATCGAGCAGGGCCGCTTTGCGTTCGAGGCCCCAGCGGTAACCTGCCAGCGAGCCGCCTTTTTGCAGCACGCGGTGGCACGGAATGGCCAACGCGACCGGGTTCGAGGCGCACGCGCTTGCCACGGCGCGCACGGCACGCGGCACGCCGAGCGATTCGGCCACCTGCGTGTAGCTGCGCGTCTGCCCGTACGGGATGTTGCGCAAAGCGTCCCATACGCGCTGGCGGAACGCCGTCGTGCTGACATCGAGCGGCAGGTCGAATGTTTCGCGCTGCCCGCGCAGGTAGGCATCGATTTGCTCGATGAACGGCGCGATGCGTGCCCGGTCTTCGACGAGATCGGCCTTTGCGAATGCGTGCCGCAGCGCTTGCACGAGTTCGCTGCTGTCGTCGCCGAATGCGATCCGGCAGATGCCTCTATCCGTTGCGGCGACGAGCACGCGCCCGAGCGCCGTGACTGCGCTGGCGTAATGGACGCGCCGCCCTTCGCCTTTTTTCCGGTAGGCGGAAGGGGCCATGCCGAGTTCGCCGGCCACATTGCTATAGAGCCGCGACGGCGAATTGAAGCCCGCATCGAGCGCCGCTCGAGTCACGCCTTCGCCGCGCTGAAGGGCGGCGCGCAAAGTCGCCCCTCGCCGCGCGGCCTGATATTCGCGCGGGGAGATCCCGACGATGCGCTTGAACAGACGCTGCAAATGGAACGGGCTGACGTGCACTGCCTCGCTGAGCTGGGCAAGCGTCAAGCGCGCCTGAGGATCGGCATCGAGTGCGGCGCAAGCGCGTTCGACAATGGCCAGATCGCGCGGCAGGCCATCGGGCCGGCAACGTTTGCACGGGCGAAAGCCGGCGGCAAGTGCTTCGTCGGCCGCGCCGAAGAACGCGACGTTCTCGCGCAACGGCAGGCGCGACGCGCAAGAGGGCCGGCAAAAGACGCCCGTTGTCGCGACGCCGTAGAAAAATGCGCCGTCCGCCTGGGTGTCGCGCGCAACGACGGCGTCCCAGCGCTCCGTGTCTGTCTGATAGGCGGTGTTCATGATCTTCCTCGAGGTTGGCTCGGTGGACGATGCCCACTGTATCCGTCCTCGCCGTCCCCTACGCGCCGAATGTTGCGCTTTAATTCGCGTCTTGTCCCGCTTCGATATGCGATCTGACCCTATGGCCGATTAGCGTGTGCCTTCGGTGGTGCCCCGCCTCGCAAAGCCGTCTGGACGGGGCACTTTTTCGGCTCGGCGAAATCGCTAGTTATTTTCGGTCATAAAAAAGATATTGCATTGCACCATCGGCGTGTGTATAGTTGGAACTGTCTCCTCCATGTCTCCTCCTGATATGGATTCAGCCCGCCTCTTTGGCGGGCTTTTTTTTGGGTTATCGGTGGCCCGACTCCCGCACACGCGGCCGATCGTCATTGACCCGCGGGCGAGCCGGCGCGTGCAGCGCTGCGCAGCGCAAATGCTTTGCGTTTCGACCGTGGGCACGCCCACACGACGTCGCCGTGATGGGTCGCCGTCGCTTGGCTCCCTCCCTCTTTCTTATCGGCGTCATTTCCGCTTCTTGCCGAGCGTTGCCGTACACTCCATCCGTTCGCGCGTGCCGCCGCCGGTGCCTCGGCCGAGCACCGCTCAGCAAGGAGGAAAACTCCCATGAAGCCGACGATTCGCCACATCGATCATGTGGTCATCCGCACCACCGACCCTGCGGCCATGGCGCGCTTCTATTGCGAAGCGCTTGGTTGCACGGTCGAAAAGGAACAGCCCGACATCGGCCTTACCCAGCTGCGGGCGGGGCGCTCGATGATCGATCTGCTCGCTGTCGGGTCGACGATAGACCGTGCCGACAGCGGCACACCGGGCGAAGGCCGCAACATGGATCATTTGTGCCTGCGCGTCGAACCGTATGACTCGACGCAGTTGGTTGCCCATTTGACGGCGCACGGTGCGCGGCTCGGTACGGAGGGAAGACGATATGGCGCCGACGGCTACGGACAGTCGCTGTATCTGTTCGACCCGGACGGCAACATGGTCGAACTCAAAGGCCCGCCGGAATCGTCACGCGTGACGACACTTTGAACGCATTGGCGAAACGCTAACCGGCTGTGCGTGCCTTCAACACCGTCCACTGCAGTTCGACAGGATCGGCGTTGGCGCTCGTGAGCCACGCCGCGCCGTCCTGCACAGTGAGCTGCAAACGCATCGTGCGCTCGGCCAGTCGTGCAAGCGCGTCTCCCGCGCCTTCCGCGAGCGACCACACTTCGAGATTGCGCAGCCGTTCCACTTTCCCGCGCAGGCCATCCCACCAGATTTGCGACGTGCGCCCGCCATAAGCCATGACGATCACGGTCTGCGCTCGACCGCTTGCCTTGGCTAGCCGCCGCTCGTCGGGCTGCCCCACCTCGATCCACGTTTGGATCGCTCCCGTCAGGTCTTTTTCCCAAAGATCGGGCTCGTCCGTATCGGACAATCCTTTTGCCAGTTCGAGCCGTTCACTCGCGAAAAACGCGAAGGCGGCAAGGCGCACCATCATGCGTTCATCCGTCTCCGACGGATGGCGCGCGATGGTTAGGGCATGATCGCCGTAGTAGTGCCGATCCATGTCGGCGATTTGGAGCTCGGCTTTGTAGATCGTCGATTTGAGGGCCATGCGGCGTCAGGGGGCTCGTCGTTTGCGCGAATCGGTCGCGTATCGGGGCGGCGCGCGCACTTAGCACGCAGCCGCTGTCGGCGCGTTTTGATCGCGAAAAACGGCGGTGCAAATGACAAACGGCCCGGATTCACC
>JBQCDS010000258.1:0-3008 GCA_051961035.1 Trinickia sp.
GGGAATGGCCTGGGATTATGTCGGTACGATGAAAGGCGCAGATACGGCCTGCGAGCGCGCGGACGCACATGCGAAGTAATGGCGGTTGCGCATAATTGCCCCTACCTGTTCACGCATCGCGGCGCGCAAAGGCCCGGTTCGAACGACGGACTATCCGCCCCCGCCCCAATACCCCGGCCGCGCGTACACATCCTTCAAATAATCGATGAAGTACCGCACCTTGGCGGGCACATAGCGCTGCTGCGGGTACACGGCGAGGATGTCGTACTCGGGCAGCGCGAATTCATCGAGCACCGTCTCCAGTTCGCCGCGCGCCAATTGATCGGCGATTTCCCACGTGGAGCGCCAGCCGAGGCCGAGCCCTTCCGCGGCCCAGCGGTGCAGCAACTCCCCGTCGTTGCAGTCGAGCGAGCCCGTCACGCGCATCGTCACGCGCTTGCCCCCGCGCTGAAAGTACCAGCCGCGGTTCTGCCCGCCTTGCAGATTGAAAGCGAGGCAATTGTGGCCAAGCAAGTCTTCAAGCGAGCGCGGCCGCCCATGCCGGGCGAAATAGGCCGGCGTGCCGCACACGACGCGCCGATTCGTAGCCAGTTTCACCGCGACGAAGCTCGGGTCCACCGCCCCGCCGATTCGGATCGACAAGTCGTAGCCCTCGCGCACGAGATCGACGACACGGTCGGTCAGATTGAACGACATCTGCAGGCCAGGCTTGTCGACAAGAAACGCGGGCGCTAGCGGCGCGACATGCTTGCGGCCGAAAGCGGCCGGCGCGGAAACGATCAAATGTCCGCTAACGGCACGCCGCCCAGCGGCCAACTCGTTTTCCGCTGAATCCCAATCGGCAAGCAGCCCTTTGCACCGTTCGAGAAACGCGGCCCCGGCTTCGCTGATGACCAGCCGCCTCGTCGAGCGGTACATCAATTTCACGCCAAGGCGCTTTTCCAGCGCGTCGATGCGCCGCCCGAGGATAACCGGAGACACGCCCTCTTCCAGCGCCGCTGCGGCCAGGCTCCCCGCTTCCGCCACGCGTACGAATGTTTCGATCTGCTTAAAGCGATCCATCTCTGAGTCCTTACCCTGCCCGGCCCCGCGCGGCGCGCTTGGCCTGTCTACTTGTCGACCTTTCCCTACCGGCCGGCCACGTCTGTCCGCCAGCCCTGCATTCCATACTTTTTGTATCGAAAAACAGAACTCGGAGCGATCTTATCAAACCTTTCCGGTAGTTCTACAGTGCAACTAACCCGCGATTTGTGTATTGAACGAACAGGAAAAGGAGACACCATGGCTAAGATGAGAGCCGTCGACGCAGCCGTACTCGTGCTTGAAAAAGAAGGCATCGACACGGCGTTCGGCGGACCCGGCGCCGCGATCAACCCGTTCTACTCGGCAATGAGCCGCGCGGGCGGCATCACGCACGTGCTGGCCCGTCACGTCGAAGGCGCATCGCACATGGCCGAAGGCTATACGCGTGCCGCACCCGGCAACATCGGCGTGTGCATCGGCACGTCGGGCCCCGCCGGTACCGACATGATTACCGGACTTTACTCGGCGCAGGCTGACTCGATTCCTATTCTCGCTATTACGGGTCAAGCACCGCGCGCGCGCCTCTACAAGGAAGACTTCCAAGCGGTCGACATCGAGTCGATCGCCAAGCCGGTCACGAAATGGGCGGTCACCGTGCGCGAACCCGCGCTCGTGCCGCGCGTGTTCCAGCAAGCATTCCACTTGATGCGCTCGGGCCGCCCCGGTCCCGTGCTGGTCGATCTGCCGATCGATGTGCAACTCGCCGAAATCGAGTTCGACATCGACACATACGAGCCGCTGCCCGTCTACAAGCCCAAGGCGACGCGCAAGCAAATCGAAGCCGCGCTCGAACTGCTGAATGCATCGGAGCGCCCGCTCATCGTCTCGGGCGGCGGCGTGCTCAACGCAAACGCCGACGCGCTGCTCGTCGAATTCGCCGAAACGATCGGCGTGCCCGTGATCCCGACGCTCCTGTCGTGGGGCGCGATTCCCGACGATCACCCGTTGATGGCCGGCATGGTCGGCCTGCAAACGTCGCACCGCTACGGCAACGCGACGATGCTCGAATCAGACTTCGTGCTCGGCATCGGCAACCGTTGGGCCAACCGTCACACGGGTAGCGTCGAGGTCTATACCAAGGGCCGCAAGTTCGTGCACGTTGATATCGAACCGACGCAAATCGGCCGCGTCTTCGGCCCCGATCTTGGCATCGTGTCCGATGCGAAGGCCGCGCTCGAGTTGTTCGTCGAAGTGGCGCGCGAATGGAAGGCCACCGGCAAGCTCAAGAATCGCGCTGCTTGGGTGGAGTCGTGCCAGGAACGCAAGCGCACGATGCACCGCAAAACGCACTTCGAACAAGTGCCGATCAAGCCACAGCGCGTCTACGAAGAGATGAACAAGGTGTTCGGCCGCGATACCTGCTACGTCAGCACGATCGGTCTGTCGCAGATCGCCGCCGCGCAGTTCCTGCACGTGTACAAGGCGCGCAACTGGATCAACTGCGGGCAAGCCGGCCCGCTCGGCTGGACGATTCCGGCCGCGCTCGGCGTGCGTGCCGCGGATCCGACCCGTCCGATCGTCGCGCTGTCCGGCGACTATGACTTCCAGTTCATGATCGAAGAGCTGGCGGCCGGTGCGCAGTTCAAGCTGCCGTACGTGCACGTCGTCGTGAACAACTCGTACCTCGGCCTGATCCGTCAAGCGCAGCGCGCGTTCGAGATGGATTACTGCGTGCAGCTCTCGTTCGATAACGTCAACGCGCCGGAACTGAACGGTTATGGCGTCGACCACGTGGCCGTGGCCGAAGGGCTCGGTTGCAAGGCGCTGCGCGTGTTCGACCCGAACGAAATCGCTCCGGCGCTGCAAAAGGCGCAAGCACTGGCCGCCCAATTCAGCGTGCCGGTCGTTGTCGAGGTGATCCTCGAGCGCGTGACGAACATCGCGATGGGGAACGACATCAACGCGATCAACGAGTTCGAGCCGCA
>JBQCDS010000259.1:0-3093 GCA_051961035.1 Trinickia sp.
CGGTCTGGCGATCGACGACTTCGGTACCGGCTATTCGAGCTTGAGTTATCTGAAGCGCTTCCCCGTCGATCGTCTAAAGATCGACCGCTCGTTCGTCTCGGATATCGGCGCGTCGAGCGACGACGAGACGATCACGTCGGCCATCATCGCGCTCGCGCACTCGTTGCAACTGCAAGTGATCGCGGAAGGCGTCGAGACGGAGGCGCAACTCGACTTCCTAAGAGAGCGCGCCTGCAACGAGATGCAGGGCTTTTTCTTTGCGAAGCCGATGCCTCAAGAGGCCATCCCGGCGCTGCTGCAGCAAGCCAGCGCTCGAAACACGCGTATGCCCGTTTGAGCTTGGCACCGTGCCGTGCGCGCACGCGGGCCCCGCGCGCGTTAGACGAGTTCGGGCAGCTTGCGGGGGCGACGATCTTTGTCGGTCGCGACGTAGGTGAGCGTGGCTTCCGTCACCTTGACGAGCTCTTCCGTGAGGCTCATGCGTTGGGCGAACACTTCGACCGATACGGTTATCGAGGTCGTGCCCGTTTTCTCGATGTCGGCGTAGAAGCTGAGCAGATCGCCGACGAACACCGGCTGCTTGAAGACGAACGAATTCACGGCGACGGTCGCGACGCGGCCGTTCGCACGCCGGCTCGCGGGAATCGAGCCGGCGATATCGACTTGCGCCATGATCCAACCGCCGAATACGTCGCCATGCACATTGGCATCATGGGGTTGCGGCACCACGCGCAGGGCGCAGTTTTTTTGCGGAAGCAGCGGAGCGGAGATAGTCATTGGAATAACCTGTTCTGCGACATTGAGCCAAGCCTGCGACAATAGCCGGCAGCACCAGCAATAGGCCGAAAAGGCCGGCCATCGAAATTGTACGGGCAAACGCGCGATGCGTCGCTGCGTCGTGCTTTCGAGTGAGGGCCTATGCCCGTGGGGCCGCCTCTCGTTTCGCCGCCTTGCGGCTTCGCCACGTAATCGCACTCATGCGCCGCTATAGCTCATCGCAAGAACCCGCGCCCGCGCCGGCCCCCGGCGCCGCACGTCGCGACTGGCAGACGATTCGTTCGCTGCTGCCTTATCTCGCCGATTACAAGGGGCGGGTCACGCTCGCGCTGTCGTGCCTCATCAGCGCGAAGCTCGCCAATCTCGGCGTGCCGATCGTCATGAAGCACATCGTCGACGGCCTTGCCTCCATGCATCAGCTGACCGCGCTCGGGCGCGCGCAGCACGAGCCGGCAATCGTGCTCGCGGGGGGAATGGGGCTGCTCGTCATTGCTTATGCGCTCGTGCGGCTATCGACGTCGCTGTTCACCGAGCTGCGCGAAATCTTGTTTTCGAAGGTGACGGAAAGCGCGGTGCGCCAAATCGCGCTGAAGGTGTTCCGCCATTTGCATTCGCTTTCGCTGCGCTTTCATCTGGACCGGCAAACCGGTGGCATGTCGCGCGACATCGAACGCGGCACGCGCGGCATTTCCCAGCTCATTTCGTATTCGCTCTACAGCATCTTGCCGACGCTTGTCGAAGTGGGGCTCGTGCTGGGTTTTTTCGTCGTCAAATACGAGGCCTACTATGCGCTCGTCGCGCTCGCGGCGCTTGTGACGTACATCGTATTCACCGTCAAAGTGACCGAGTGGCGCACGCATTTTCGCCGCACGATGAACGAACTCGACTCTCGCGCGAATTCGCGGGCGATCGATTCGCTGCTCAACTACGAGACGGTCAAGTATTTCAACAATGAAGACTGGGAGACGCGGCGCTACGACGAGAATCTCAAGCGGTATCGGGCTGCTGCCATCAAGTCGCAGAACTCGTTGTCGGTGCTCAATTTCGGGCAACAGACCATCATCGGCACCGGGTTGGTTTTCATCTTGTGGCGCGCGACGCAAGGCGTGATGGCGGGACGGCTCACGCTCGGCGATCTCGTGCTCATCAACACGTTCATGCTGCAGCTGTACATTCCGCTGAATTTCCTCGGCGTGGTGTATCGCGAGCTCAAGCAGAGCCTGACGGACATGGACAGGATGTTCACACTGCTCGGCGCCGCGCGCGAGGTGCCCGACGCGCCGGGTGCGCAACCGCTCGCCGTGCGCGGCGGCGAAGTGCGTTTCGAGCACGTGCGGTTCGGTTACGAAAATGCGCGCGTCATTCTCGACGACGTCTCGTTCTCGATCGCCGCAGGCACGACGACGGCCGTGGTGGGGCCGAGCGGTTCGGGCAAGTCGACGCTGGCGCGGTTGCTGTTTCGGTTTTACGACATCGATCGCACAGGCGGCGCCATTACGATCGACGGCCAGGACGTGCGCGACGTGACGCAAGATTCGCTGCGCGCGTCGATCGGCATCGTGCCGCAAGATACCGTGCTCTTTAACGACACGATCTATTACAACATCGCGTATGGGCGTCCTCACGCGACGCGCGACGAAGTGATCGCGGCCGCGCGCGCGGCTCACATCCACGAGTTCATTGAGTCCGTGCCGAAGGGATACGACACGGCGGTGGGCGAGCGTGGGCTCAAGTTGTCGGGCGGGGAGAAGCAGCGCGTCGCGATTGCACGGACGCTGCTCAAGAACCCGCCGATCCTGATTTTCGACGAAGCGACGTCCGCGCTCGATTCGCGCTCGGAACGCGCGATCCAACACGAGCTCGATCAGATCGCACGCGGGCGCACGACGCTCGTCATTGCCCACCGGCTCTCGACGGTCGTGCACGCCGAGCAAATCCTCGTCATGGACCGCGGGCGCATCGTCGAGCGCGGCACGCATGCGGAGCTGCTGGAGGCGGGCGGCGCGTTTGCGCAAATGTGGGCGCTCCAGCAGCGCGCGGCCACGCACGTGCAGGCGGAAGGCGTCGCTCATCGCGAAGATGCGTGAGCCGCGCGCCTTCGCTCGCGCCGCATGGATACGGCCGGACTTGCCAGCCCTAGACGCTAGCCGTTAGCCATTGCATGCTCGGCCGCTTTCACGCAGCGCGCGATCGAGTGCGTGCAACTGATCGGGCGTGCCGACGTTCTCCCAGCGCCCGTCGTAGAGTTCGCCGCTTGCTCGGCCGGCGGCGATCGTCTCTTGGTAGTAGGGCGTCAGTGCGCGCCGCTCGCCTGCC
>JBQCDS010000260.1:0-2714 GCA_051961035.1 Trinickia sp.
GCCGTCGAATGTCCGCGCACTTGAACGCCGCGATCGAGTGCCTGTTCCATCCACGCCCGGGAATTTTTATCGCAGTCGCCCGGTAACGCTCTCCGAGGGCCGCGCTGCCGTCGCACGCCCGCAGCCCCCCAACCCGGCATCGCAAGCGGGCTTTGTTCAATGTTCGAAGGAGAGCCACATGGATCACGATGACCACGACCGCCGCGGCAATCGCGCGGCGAGCCGCCGCCGTTTTCTCGAGTGCATGGCGTGGGCCGGCGCCGGCACGCTTTGGACGATGCGTGGCGGTGTCTTGCAGGCTCGCACGCTCGGCGCCGCATCGAACGCCGATGCGGGCGCTGGCGCGGGTACCGGTGCCGCAACCGACGCGCTGAAAGACGCCACCTTCAGCTTCGTGCAGATCAGCGATTCGCACATCGGCTTCACCAAAGCGCCGAACCCGGATGTCACGGGCACGCTCAAGGCCGCGCTCGCGCGCATCGATGCGCAACGCGTACAACCGGATTTCATCGTTCACACGGGCGACCTCACCCATCTGTCGCGGCCCGACCAGTTCGATACGGTCGATCAACTCGTACGGGGCTCGAACGCCCGACGCGCGTTCTTCGTGCCCGGCGAACACGACGTGATCGGCGACAACGGCCGTGCGTTCTTCGAGCGCTTCGGCGAAAAACAGACGGAAGGCGGCTGGTACAGCTTCGACTATCGCGGCGTGCACTTCGTCGCGCTCATCAACGTCCTGAATCTGCAAGGCGGCGGTCTCGGCTGGCTCGGGCCCGATCAACTCGCGTGGCTCCAGAAGGATCTCGCCTCGCGCTCCGCGGAAACGCCGATCGTCGTATTCGCGCACATGCCGATGTGGTCGCTCTATCCGGCCTGGGGCTGGGGCACCGACGATGCGGAACAAGCGCTGACGATGCTGCGCCGCTTCGGCTCCGTCACCGTGCTCAACGGCCACATTCACCAAATCCAGCAGAAGGTCGAAGGTCAGATCACCTTCTATACCGCGCGCTCCACCGCCTATCCCCAGCCCGCGCCCGGCGTGGGGCCCGGCCCCGGCCCGCTCAAAGAGGTGCCGCCCGGTCAACTCGCGAGCTATCTCGGCGTGCGTGAGGTACGCCATGTCCAAGCGGGCCGCACGCTCGCCCTGACCGACGAGGCGCTTTCATGAACCCGTCCGCTCCCGATCGTCTTCGTTCGCCGGCATGGCGCAAGTGCATGCGCGCGCTCGCCATCGCGCCCCTGGCCGCAGCGACGGCATGGTGTCTCGCCGGCTCGCCCACTACCGCCGCGAGCGACACCGGCGACACGGGCAACGCCGCCACGCCATCCAACGGTAGCCCGACCTATCGCATCGACATTCACGATTTCGCGTTTTCGCCGAAGGAAATCACGGTGCCGGTCGGCGCCCGCATCGTCTGGACGAACCGCGACGACGAACCGCATACCGTGGTGAGTGCGGCCGGCGCGTTCAAGCCATCCCAAGCGCTCGACACCGACGATTCTTTTTCGACGGTGTTCGACAAGCCCGGCACCTACGCGTTTTTTTGCGGCATCCATCCGATGATGGTGGGCAAGATCGTCGTGCGATGAGCCCCCGGCGATGAAACCGACGCATTCGCCCAACACCGTGCCGAGGCTCGCAGTGGTTCGTACGGTGCCCGCAACCGAGCCGAGCGGGAATAAACTCGGCGCATCCGCGGTATCGCAGCGGTCAACCAAGGAGGCACTCCCGGTGACCGAGATCGACAAACCAGCGAGCGCTGAGCCCGACGAGCGCCACGCCTTCGACGAACGGGGCGCATGCGACGAGGCGGAGCGCAGCCGCCGCTTTCAGCAACTCGCGCTGCCGCATCTCGATGCGGCCTACAACCTCGCGCGCTGGCTCAGCGGCAATGCCGGCGATGCCGACGAAGTCGGCCAGGAAGCGTTCGTGCGCGCGTTCCGCTTCTTCGATACGTTCCGCGGCGAGAACGCCCGCCCGTGGTTGCTCGCGATCGTGCGCCGCACGTGGTACACGGAGTGGCGGCGGCGCAAGAGCTCACTCGAGGTCGTCCCCATTGACGATGATTTCGACGATACGAGCCTTTTCGACGAGGCCTGTTCCGCCTGCACCGATCCACAAGCGCTGCTGCTGCGAGGCGAACATGCCCGGATCGTGCGGGAAGCGTTGGCGAGCCTTCCCGTCGAGTATCGCGAGGTGCTGATCCTGCGTGAGCTCGAAGACATGAGCTATCGCGATATTGCGCTCATTGCCGATTTACCGATCGGCACGGTCATGTCGCGTCTCGCGCGCGGCCGGCGCAAACTCGCCGCGCTGCTCGCGCCGTTGCACGACGAAAAGCGCGAGCGCGTCGACACGATTGCCAAGGAGAGCCGTCATGGACTGCAATGAAGCACGCCCGCTCCTTAGCGCCGCCGTCGATCGCGAGCTGTCGGTCGCGGAAGCGCTGCGCGTCGAACGGCATCTGACGACGTGCTCCGCGTGCCAGCGCGAAGCTCAAGCGCTGCGCGCGCTCAGTCACGCCACGCGCGCCGCCGATTATTTCCGCGCGCCCGGCGCACTGCGCGAGCGGATCGTCGCGGCGCTCCCGCCGGCCGCGCCCACGCCCCCCGTGCACGGCGAAGAAGCGGCCGCGGCCGCCCCGGCACGAACGCGGGAAAACCGCTCTGCGCAAACCCCCGAGCCGTTACTCGAAACTCCCGAGACTCCC
>JBQCDS010000261.1:0-10889 GCA_051961035.1 Trinickia sp.
AGCAATCATCGACAGTGCGCAGCGGTGCGGCGAAAACGGCAAATTTCGGGACTTCCCTAAGTCCCGAAAACCATGCCTTGCGATACACAATGCAAACGAGGCACTGGATGAAGAGGAGACACGATGACGACGTCGAACCAATCGAATGCGGCGGCGGTGCGCGCTTTTCGCGTGCTCGAAACGCTCGCTGAGGCAGGCAGCCCGCTGTCCATGACGGATCTGGTGAACACGCTCGGGCTGCCGAAGCAGACCGTGCACCGCATCCTGGTGCAACTGACCGATGCGTGGCTCGTGACGCGCGGCGCGGGAGACAAGCGCTACGAATGCTCGCCGCGAGTGCGCATGCTCGCCGTCAACGTGCTGATGCACGCCGGCCCCGCGGCGGCGCGTCATGTTCTTCTAGAGCAGTTGGTCGCGAAGGTAGGCGAGACGTGCAATTTGACGATGCTCTCGGGCAATGACGTCGTCTACGTCGATCGCGTCGAAACGGAATGGCCGCTACGTATGCATCTACAGCCGGGATCGCACGTACCGCTGCATTGCTCGGCCAGCGGCAAGCTGTTGATCAGTTTCCTGCCGAAAGATCGACGTGAAAGAATGATCGAAACGCTGCCGCTGCGCGCTTATTCGGAACGGACGATTACCGACCGCGACGTCCTTCGCAAGGAACTCGCGGTCACGCGCCGGCGCCGCCTCGCGATCAACAATCAAGAGCATCTGCAGGGTCTCATTGCGATCGCGGTGCCGGTCATGCTCGATCGCCACCGCGCGTGCGCGGCGATCGCCGTGCAGGCGCCGGTCGGACGCGTTACGCTCGACGATCTGCTGGCTTTCGAGCCCGATCTTCGGCATGCGGCCGAGGAAACCGCCAAGACCTTCCTCACGTGAGTGAGTGCGTCGCCGGATCGGAGGGCGAACCGCACCGCGCTCTCCCGTACGCGCGCAGTGCTACGACGCACTCGCGATAGGCTTGTCACCCGACGCAATGCGGCCGCCTTTTCCTCGTTCGATCGCGCGCGCCGACCAGGCGGACACCACTGCCGAAAACAACACGTAGGCGCAGATCGTCCACCATTTCCCTCCGCTCAATTTCCACAGCGCGGTAGCGATGATCGGCGTGAGCCCGCTCGCGAAGATGCCCGAGAACTGATAGACGAAGGAAATGCCGGTGTAGCGCACGTTCGCATCGAACAACTCCGCGAACAGCGCGGCCTCGGGCCCATACACCATCGCATAGAAGATGCCGAACGGAATGACGATCGCCAACCAGATCAGCAGCGTGTTGCCCGGCTGACTTTCCATCAGCCAGAACGCCGGATAGGCCGAAGCCCCGCAGATCAGCGAACCCCACATATAGACGCGTGCGCGGCCCATGCGATCGGACAGGCTACCGAACAGCGGAATGAAGAAGCACATGACGAGTGCCGCGATCATGACGCCGAGCAGTGCGTCGGTACGCTCCATCTTGATGTGCTGCGTCAGATAACCGATCGAAAACACCGCGAAGATATTGAAGAACACGCCATCGATATAGCGCGCGCCCATGCCGACGATCAACTCGCGGCGATAATTGGCGAACATTTCGGCGAACGGCAGCTTCGCTTCCCGGCGCGTGCGCTTGAGCGCCATGAACTCGGGCGTCTCCATCACCTTGAGACGGATGTAAAGGCCGATCATGACGAGCACGAGCGATGCGCCGAAAGCGATGCGCCAGCCCCATGCGAAAAAGGCTCGTTCCGAAAGCAGATGCGAAACGGCCGCGACCATGCCCGAGGCTAGGCACAACCCGATCGACAATCCGATCTGCGGCAGGCTCGCGTAGAGTCCCCGCTTCTTGGCAGGCGCGTATTCATAGGCCATCAGCACGGCGCCGCCCCACTCGCCGCCCAGACCGATTCCTTGCAGAACGCGCAGCGAGAGCAGCGCAATGGGCGCCCATACACCGATCTGCGCGTAAGTCGGCACGAACGCGACGCCCGCTGTCGATATGCCCATGATGAACAGTGTCAGGATGAGCGCGGATTTGCGTCCGACGCGATCGCCAAAGTGGCCGAAAAGTACGCCCCCTACGGGGCGCGTGACGAATCCGACAGCGAACGTCGTATAGGCGAGCAGCGTTGAAACGAGCGGATCGGAGGCCGGAAAGTACAGCTTATTGAAGATGATCCCCGCCACCACTCCATAGAGAAAAAAGTCGTACCACTCGACCGTCGCCCCGATTACGCTGGCGAGTGCGACGCGACGAAGCATGCTTGGATCGATGCGCGAATCAGTTGACATGAAACGGCTCCTCCTAATAGATTGAACCGCGCCGCGCGGCGTGCGCGCGTGCAGGACCGGTGCCCCCGATGTCTCCTCCGGGGCGATTGTCATACCGCTTGGATGCCGGTCGTTTCTATGTACTGAGCCGAAATCGGCGGTTCAAGCGAATTGAGGTAGCGTGTGCCGTTCTGGCACGAAAGAGGCAAAAACGTTTCAGTTTCCGGGACTTTTCTGCGGCGCTTGCGCGCCGCTTATGGCGCGTTTTTGCGTCCTTCTAGCTGGCTACCTACATATTCGACCTAGGGAACGGGGTCACCGCTGGCGTTCTCGTGCATCGCGCTTAGTAAAGCCTGGCGAAATGCCATCATCTCCGCACCGGTGCCGATAGACACTCGCAGATAACCTTCCGGCCCCGCCTCGCGAATGAGCACCCCGTTGCGCAATAACGCGTTCCATATCTCGTGTCGATCCTCGAACGGTCCAAACATGACGAAGTTGGCATCCGAAGACGGCACCTTGAGATTCAAATTCCTGAGCCAGGAAACCGTCTCGTCGCGTTCCGCTTTTAGCATGTCGACCTGCGACGCAACGGCACCCTGGCCATCGGCTCTACCCGATGCGCCCGAGCCCGCTAGCGCCGTGACGACCGAAGCGGTAGGCGTCCCCGCCGAAAACGAAGCATTGCCGCCGCAAGCGGCCAGCGCCAAGGCGAAGGTGCCTGTGAACATTTCACGCTCGCGTCCAGTCACGCATGAGCAACCCTCGTTGTCAGTTCCAGGCCCAACGCTTTCAGCACCGCCAGCGTGGTCTTCAACGTCGGATTGCCTCGATCGCTGAAGGAACGATACAGCTGTTCGCGCGAGAGCCCTGTTTGCCCCGCAATCTGCGCCATCCCCTTAGCACGGGCTACGACTCCGCTCCCGCACGCCCTTTCTCACGCGCCACAAATAAAAAAAGCCCGGAAGCAAGCGTTTCCGGGCTGCAATCCACCAACGACAAAGATGGCGGAGGAGACTACCTCGTCTCGTCGCGACATCGCGGTACTCGCGGCGACGTCACGCGAAAATGGCTCTTCGGGAATGCGACGGCTCAGATGGCCCAGCCCCCAAGATAAAACGCAACCAGCACGACGGCGATCGATACGGTGCCGACGTTGAGCTTGCGGAACTCGCCACTCACGATGCGGCCGATCACGAGCGTCGCGAAACCCAGCATGATTCCCGTCACGATATTGGCGGTCAGCACGATAAAGACGGCGGTCACGAGCCCGGCCATCGAATCGACCATGTCCTCCATGTGCAGCTTGCTCACGTTCGAGAGCATCAAGAGTCCGACATACATCAGCGCCGGTGCAGTCGCATACGAAGGCACGAGCCCGGCGAGCGGCGAGAAGAACATCACGATGAGGAACAGCACGCCAACAACGGCTGCGGCAAGGCCTGTCTTCGCACCCGCCGCCACGCCGACGCTCGATTCGATATAGGCTGCCGCCGGCGCACCGCCCAGGAAGCCCGAGAAGATCGAGCTCAGCGAATCCGCCGTCAGCGCGCGGCCGCCGTTGATGATGCGCCCGTTCTCATCGAGCTGGCCGGCCTGCCCCGCCACGGCGCGAATCGTACCGGTCGCATCGAATACCGCCGTCATCACGAGTGCGAACACGCTCGGCAGCACCGCAACCGATAGCGCACCCTTGATATCCATCGCGCCGATCAGCGACGTATGACCCGGCGCGCTCAGCGAAGGCAGCGCGAAGATGCCGTGGAACTTCACGCTCGGATCGAGCGCGAGGCCGATCAGCGAAACCGCCACCACGACCAGCAAAATGCCGCCCGGCACGCGCCGCTTTTCCAGGCCGAAGATCGCGGCCAAGCCGATCACCGACATGATCACCGGGAAGGCCGTCACGTGCCCCAGCGCGAGCGGCAAACCACCGCCCGGGTTTTTGATGACGAGGCCGACATCGTTCGACGCAATCAGCAACAGGAAGAGGCCGATGCCGATGCCCGTGCCGTGCGCCACGCCGGTAGGCAGATTGCGCAAGATCCACGAGCGCACCCCCGTGACCGATATCGCCGTGAAGGCGATCCCCATCAGGAACACGGCACCGAGCGCCACCGCAGGCGAGATGCCCTTGCCGAGCACGAGGCCGAACGCCGTGAACGCCGTGAGCGAGATGGCACATCCGATCGCGATCGGCAGCTTCGCCCAAATGCCCATCAAGAGCGAACCGAAAGCCGTCGTGAGACAGACGGCGACGAACACGGCACTGGTATCGAAGCCGGCGTTGCCAAGCATGCCGGGCACGACGAATACGGAATAGACCATCGCGAGAAACGTCGTGACACCAGCGACGATCTCTTGACGTTGCGTACTGCCCTTCGACGAAATACCGAAATATCGATCGATGACACCCAAGTTGCCGAGGTCATTTGTTACGCCGACGCCGATGGTCGGCTCCACGGGGGTATCACTCATGAGCTTGCTCCTTTATCAGCATGCTGAAACGGCCCGGCAGCCGTCGTCAGGTTTGTCTCGGAATCTAGTAGGTTTATCGGCAACGTCTTGGGACGGTTAAGCCGCTTTGGCGTCTCGTCGCTTGGAAACCGTGTACTGGATGTTTAGGCGCTGTACGAGGCGCTCTTTTATCAGCCACGTCACTTGCACTTCGACGTAGCGAAGGTTAGATGAACACGGATTCACGGCCCATCAGGAGAGGAACATGCAGCACATGTCACAACGCTTATATCCCTGTGAAACCGGGGTTTCGTCCCCGCGCACCGCGCGTTTACGCTTAGTGTGAAAGTGTGATGACGATTATTTGGCTTCGTCGATCGACTCAGCCGGATGGGTCGCAACGGGGACACGATGGGCGCACAATAGCCCGACGGCCTTGGAAACGGGCGGTGCGGCGCCTGCCGCAAACGAAACGAGCCGCAGAAAAAGGGGCAAGCGAGTGAATCGTCATGAACAAGCGCCGGCATCGGCAAACCCACTTCTGCACAGCGTGCGCGTGTGGGACCTGCCGACGCGTGTGTTTCACTGGCTCACGGTGGCGCTCGTCACGGGCGCCTACGTGACCATCCGATTGAACTGGCTCGACTGGCACGTGCGAATCGGTAAGACGCTGCTCGCGCTCGTATTGTTCCGCTTGCTATGGGGGTTCATGGGCAGCGAGAGCGCACGCTTTGGCCATTTCGTCGCCTCGCCGGCGCAGGCGCTGCGCCATCTGCGGCATCTATTTCGGCGCGAGCCCGATGTGCAGATGGGCCATAATCCGGCCGGCGGTTGGATGGTATTGCTGTTGTTGGCGCTGCTGCTCGCAGAAACGCTCAGCGGGCTGTACGACTATAACGATGTCGCCGACGTCGGGCCGCTGACCGCACTCGTGCCCGCGCCCATCGCGTACGCCATCTCGGTGCTCCACGATTCGCTTCTGTGGCACGCGGTCCTCGCGGCCGTCGCGCTTCACTTGCTCGCCATCGCCCTCTACGCGGCTTTCAAAGGACAAAATCTGCTGCGGCCCATGCTGACGGGGCGCAAGCGCGTGCCTGCCGGCCTTCGTGAGCCGCGGCTCGCGTCAATGGCACTAGCGCTGCTGTTGCTCGCCGTCTCCGCTGCCGCGACGGCGTTGCTCGCCGCCTATCTCTGAGCACGCCACCGGCTTGCGGGCTCTCACCGTATCGATGACGCTACCCGGCACCCGCCGGCGAACCTGACGATCCGCCGACAAATCGCGATCCGATCCGATCGGGGCACAGGCAATGCTGCGCCACGTACGAACGGCACCCGCCCAATCGCTGCGCCAGAGCGACACACGACAAACGACAAACGGCAGACAAGACACCGCGCGCCATGCCCGCCAAGCGATCGACGAAGACACCGTTCTCGAGTTGCTCTTTGTTCGCGTTGACTTCGCCTAGGAGGTGACATGGCCGACACCGTTTCAGATCACGTCGTGCAAATTCTTCAAGAATGGGGCGTCGATACCGTCTTTGGGCTGCCGGGCGACGGGATCAACGGCCTCGTGGAAGGATTTCGTAAAGCGGCTTCCGCCATACGCTACGTGCATTGTCGGCACGAAGAAACGGCTGCGCTCGCGGCCTGCGCCTATGCCAAGTTCACGGGCCGCCTGGGCGTGTGTTTTTCGACGGCCGCGCCCGGCGCGGTTCATCTGCTCAATGGCCTGTACGACGCCAAGATCGACGCCGCGCCGGTGCTCGCGATTACGGGCATGACCTATCACGACCTGATCGGCACGCACTACCTTCAAGACATCAATCAGGACTATCTCTATCAGGACGTAGCGGTGTACAACCAACGGATCATGGGCCCCGCCCACGTGGAAAACGTGATGAACTTCGCGTGCCGCTCCGCGCTCTCGAACGCCGGTGTGGCGCACGTTGCGATCCCGATCGACATCCAAGCCATGCCGGCATCGGCCGAAAAGCGCTTCAAGCGAAACGTAAGAGGGCACACGACGAGCAAGTATCAAGTGCCGAAGCGCACGCCGGCGCCCGAGCTGATCGATGAAGCCGCGGCGCTGCTCGCCGAATGCAAGAAAATCGCGATCCTAGCCGGCTCGGGCGCGCGTGGCTGCCGCCAGGAATTGGAGCAAGTGGCCGAGCGTCTTGGCGCACCGATCGTCAAGGCGCAACTCGGCAAGGAATGCGTGCCCGATACGAGCCCCTACACAACAGGCGGCATCGGTGTAGTCGGTACCCTGCCCTCCGTCGAGGCCATGAAAAATTGCGACGGACTGCTCATCGTCGGCAGTTGCTTTCCGTACATCGAATTCCTGCCGAAGCCCGGCCAAGCGGCCTGCGTTCAGATCGATCACAAGCCGGAGCATATCGGCTTACGGCATCCGGCCGACATCGGCCTCGTCGGCGACGCGCAATCGACGCTGCGAGAACTGTTGGCGAAGCTCTCCCACAACGAGAACCGCGCGTTTCTCGAACAGGCGCAAGCCTCGATGAAATCGTGGCGAGCGTTGATGCACGAACGCGGCACGGCGACGACTCGCCCGATGTGCCCGCAAGTGGTCACCCACCACTTGCCCGAACTGCTCGACGGCGACGCGATCATTTGCGGCGACTCGGGGACGGTCACTGTCTGGCAGGCCCGCATGGAATTGCGCGAGAACCAACGGTTCTCGTTCAGCGGCACCATGTGTTCGATGATAGCGGCACTGCCTTACTCGATCGGCGCGGCCATCGCCTATCCCGGGCGCCAAGTGGTGGCCTTCACGGGCGACGGCTCGTTCACGATGATGATGGGCGAGTTCGCCACGCTCGTGCAATACAACTTGCCGGTGAAAGTCATCGTGATGAAGAACAACACGCTCGGCCTTATCAAATGGGAGCAGATGCTCTATCTCGGGAACCCGGAATACGGCGTCGATCTGCAACCGGTCGATTTCGTCAAAGTAGCGGAAGCCTGCGGCGCGCGCGGTGTGCGCATCGATGATCCCGAGCGCTGCCGCGATCAACTCAAGGACGCCTTGGCCCTGCCGGGGCCCGTATTGATCGAGTGCATCGTCGATCCGCTGGAGCCGCCTTGGCCGCCCACCGTGACGAAGGACGAAGCCAAGAAGATGATGAAGGCGCTTGCTCGCGGCGAAGTGAACCGAGGCAAGATCGCGCTCACGATGGGCCGCCATGCCGTGCACGAATTCAAGTACGGCGCGAGCCCGTTCGGCGTCGGCGGCAAGGCGATCGACAAGGTGAAAGGCCACGATCCCGACAAAAAGGACTGATCAATGAGCACGCTCACGACACGTCTGCCCCACGCTGGCCGCGCCGAGCGCGTCCCTTCCACGGCGAGCCCCAAACAAGAGCAAGCGGCACGCGAACTCGCCTCGGCGCTGTCGCATGTCATCGAAGGCGAAGTGCGGTTCGACGGCGGTTCGCGCGCGCTCTACGCCACCGACCATTCCATCTATCGGCAAGTGCCGATCGGCGTCGTCATTCCTCGCAGCGACGAGGACGTCATCGCCACCGTGGCAGCCTGCCGCGAACGGCAGGTTCCCATTCTGGGCCGAGGCTGCGGCACGAGCTTATCGGGGCAAACCTGCAATGTCGCCGTCGTCATCGATTTCTCCAAATACATGAACCGCCTGCTGGCGCTCGATCCCGATTCCAGGTGCGCGCGCGTACAGCCCGGGCTCATCAACGATCAGTTGCGAGAAGCCGCGCAGAAACATGGGCTCACGTTTCCGCCCGATCCCGCCACGCATCGCTATTGCACGCTGGGCGGCAATATCGGCAACAACTCGTGCGGTGCGCACACGGTGATGGGCGGTAAGACAGTCGATAACGTCATCGATCTCGATGTCTTGACCTATGACGGCTTACGCATGCGCGTAGGCGAAACGTCCGCCGATGCCTATGACTTGGCGACGCGTATCGACGGGCGCCGCGCGCAAATTTATCGCGATCTCAAAGCCTTGGCGGATCGCTATGGCGACGCGATCCGCCGTGGTTATCCGAACATTCCCCGTCGCGTATCCGGTTACAACCTAGACGACCTGTTGCCGGAGCGCGGCTTTCATGTCGCTCGCGCGCTGGTAGGTTCGGAAAGCACCTGTGCGCTGACGCTCAGTGCAACCGTCCGGCTCATCGAATTTCCGGCGCATCGCGCATTGATGGTCGCAAGCTATCCGAACGTCGCCGCCGCGGCCGATGAAGTGATGCGCATGCGCGAGTTCAAACCGCTCGCGATCGAAGGCTTCCATCATCATATCGTCGAGAACATGCGCAAGAAGGGCAAGCACTTGCCCGGAATGGATCTCCTCGATCGGGATGGCGCTTACCTGCTTGTCGAATTCGGCGGCGATACGCCTGAGGAAGCCAAGGGAAAGGTCGAAAGTGCGTTCACGTTGTTGCGGCGCTCGAAGACGAGCGCGTCGGCAATGCACCTGTATGAGAAACCGGAGGATCAAGCGGCGATTTGGCAGATACGGGAGGGCGGCGTAGGCGCGAGCCGCGTGCCCGAGGAAGAAGAAGCGTGGCCTAGCTGGGAAGATTCGGCCGTGCCGCCCGAACGGCTCGGCGATTACCTGCGCGAGTTCGATGCACTCAACAAGCGCTATGGATACCGCTATTCGCTCTACGGGCACTTCGGCGACGGCTGTATACATACACGCATGACATTCGGCTTGAAGACAGCCGAAGGCGTGAAGAAATTTCGTGCGTACATGCACGACGCAGCCGATCTGTGCGTCGCGTATGGCGGCTCGCTCTCCGGTGAGCACGGCGACGGCCAGGCAAAGGGCGAACTGCTGCCGAAAATGTTCGGTGCCGAACTCATTCAGGCCTTCCGCGATTTCAAAACGATCTGGGATCCGCAATGGCGGATGAACCCGGGCAAGATCATCGACGCCAATCCGCTCGATGCGAACCTTCGCCTCGGCCCGGACTACAAACCCATAGCGGTGGTCACGCACTTTCAATACCCCCAAGACAACCACTCGTTTGCGCACGCGGCCGAACGTTGCTTTGGCGTAGGCAAGTGCCGCGAGCTGGGCGGACAGACGATGTGCCCGAGTTTTCAGGGCACGCGGGAAGAGAAGTATTCGACGCGCGGCCGCGCGCGGCTGCTGTTCGAAATGATGCGAGGGGAATCGATCAAGGACGGGTGGCGCAGCGATGCCGTGCGCGATGCGCTGGATCTGTGCCTGCAATGCAAGGGCTGCAAGCACGATTGTCCTGTGTCCGTCGATATGGCGACGTATAAGGCCGAGTTTCTCTCGCACTACTACAAGGGGCGGTTGCGTCCGCGTGCGGCTTATAGCATGGGGCTCGTGTTCTTGTGGGCTCGCGTGGCGATGATCGCGCCGGGGCTTGTCAATGCCGCCATGCGTGCGCCGGTCGTCGGATCGCTGATCAAAGCGGCGGCCGGATTCACGTTGAAACGCGACGCGCCGGCATTTGCCGCGCAGACGTTTCAAAGCTGGTGGCGCGAGCGTCCTCATCCGCGCAGCAACGACCCGACGCTGCCGGAGGTCGTGCTGTGGCCCGATACGTTCAATAACTATCTCATGCCGGGCACGGCCAAGGCGGCGGTTGCCGTGTTGGAAGCAGCTGGCTACCGCGTAAGCGTGCCGGAGGCGACGCTTTGCTGCGGACGGCCGCTTTACGACTACGGCTTCCTCGATTTGGCGAAACGCAAGCTTCAGGACATTCTCGAGGTACTGCGGCCGGCGATTCGTGCAGGGGTGCCGAGCGTCGGGCTCGAGCCGAGGTGCGTCTCCGTGTTCCGCGACGAAATGCCGAATCTGCTTGCCGATGACGAAGACGCGCGACAGTTGGCGACGCAGGTCAAGACACTGCCCGAGCTGCTGATGTCCACCCCGGGATGGACGCCGCCACGGCTCGAACGCAAGGCGGTGGTGCACGAGCATTGCCATCAAAAGGCGGTGCTGAGTGCGGACGCGGAGCAACGGATGTTGGCGGCGATGGGCCTCGACATCACGCGACCGGCGCCCGGGTGCTGCGGCCACGCAGGGTCGTTCGGCTACGAGAGTGAGCATTACGATGTGTCCCGCACGATCGGCGAGCAGGTGTTGCTACCGGCGGTGCGCAAGGTGGGGCCGGACACGCTCGTTATCGCGGACGGATTCAGTTGCC
>JBQCDS010000262.1:0-2614 GCA_051961035.1 Trinickia sp.
ATTGCCATCCAGCCCGCGTCGACGATGGCCCAGCCTTTGTCGCGTTGGTGGCCGATCACGGTGGTCAATACGCTCAATGCAATATCGGAAATATCGGCGACGCCGACGTTATGCATGACGAGATCGAACATGACATAGACGCCCGCGCGCACCTCTGTCACGCCTTCGAGATGCTCGGCCGCCAGGGCGGTGGGCGTCGACCCGATGCTCACGACGTCGCAGCGCAGGCCTGCGGCCCGAAGACGCTCGGCGGCACGCACGCAGCCCGAACGTTCCTGTTCGGCGATGCGGACGAGTTCCGCATGGGTATCGTAGTCGTAGCTGGAACCCGCATGGGCCAGCACACCACCCACCTGCATGCCCCCGTTGGCCAGTGTCTGCGCAACCGCAAGAAGCGTATCGTCATCGGGCGCGATGCCTGAACGGTGGCCGTCCACGACGACCTCTATCCACACCTCTAAAGGTTAATTCTGTTCCTGGCCGAACGCGACGATGGCCTCGGCACAGGCAACGCTATCGGCGACAATCTTCAGGTCGCAGCCTTGCCGGCGCAACGCCAGCGCTTGGGGGAGCTTCGTCGGTGCGATGCCGACGGCGTAGACGATATCGCTGACGCCGCCGGCGAAAAATTGTTCCGCTTCCTTGAGCGTGGAGACCGTAATGCCTTTGGCGCCGGCCTCCATTTGAGCCTTGACCACCTGCTCGCACTTGCTGGTCTTGACGTGCGGCCGGAAGCTTACGCCGAGCGCATTCATGCGTTGCTGCATGCGTTCGATGTTGTGATGCATACGGGCGACATCGATCAATGCGGCTGGCGTATTCAACGACTTCAAATTCATCTGTGGCTCCTGGCGATTCATCGCGCGCTCGGCATCCGCGCCGGTTCGCGCATTCAGATGAGCCACTATAGAAGTGGGCCGAGAATTTGTGCTTAACGGCCGATAAAGAGTGCGTTAAGCCGCATTGAATGTACTACCGTTGCGCACCGTGCCGCCGCAGGCGGGCATGGTGCGGGCGAGCGTCACGCGCTCGGGTATCGGGCCACCGAGATGCGCCGGCGCATCGGACCGGCGCGACCGTGCAGCCCAACGTTAAAGCCAGTTTAACGGCGAGTTTATTGGCTATTAAGCACCTGAAAAACATTTGTTTCTATAGTTCGCTGCATCGACGCGGCGAATGTGATGTGCGCCGCGAGCGCCGGAAGCGTGGCGCGCAATCTTTGCAAGGATCGCTTAATGAAACAGGAGTGCGCTGTGAACGTTCCGCCATCGACGGGGAGTCTCCGGTATCGAATGTTCGACCCGGCTGATGTACCCGCGGCTCATGCGCTTTCGATGGCGGTTGGCTGGCCCTACAGGCCGGAAGATTGGCAATTTTCCGCCGATACGTCGATAGGATTCGTGGCCGAAGACGATGGCGTCGTCATCGGCACCGCGATGTGCTGGAAGTTCGGAGCGGAGCGCGCCTCACTCGGTCACGTCATCGTATCGTCTGGACACCAGGGCAGGGGCATTGGCCGCCAGTTAATGGAGATCATCCTCGACGAGCTGGGACCGCGCATTACGTTCCTGCATGCGACGCAGGCCGGCCAGCCTCTTTACGAGAGGCTCGGCTTCAACGTGTGTGGAACGTTGGATCAATTCAACGGCAACGTCGGCAAGGCGGGGCCGGTCGCGTTGCTCGACGGTGAGCGACTGCGTGCGGCAACGCCGACTGACTTTCCGTGCCTCATCGAACTGGCTTCGCGCGCTTCCGGGCTGGAGCGCCATGCGCTTTTATCGGCATTGCTCGAGCGAGGGGAAAGCGTCGTGCTCGAGCGCGACGGCGAAATCGTTGGCTTCTCGGTGATGCGGCGTTTTGGCCGGGGCTATGTGATCGGCCCCGTGGTCGCGCTTCGCGCGCACGACGACATGCATGCAAGAGCCCTGATCGGTCATTGGTTGAACGGCCGCGAGGGCGAATTCGTTCGCATCGACGTTCCCACGGGAACGAGCTTGCCTGACTGGTTGATCGGGCAGGGGCTGAAACGAGTGGATACCTGCTCGAAGATGGTTCGTAACGCCGCGGCCAGCGCCCACACGGGAGCGTACGACCCGGTCTATAGGTTGTACGGGCTGATCAGTCAAGCCATGTTGTAGCGCGCGATACGGGTGGCGAACGCAGCCGTTTGCATGAGGTTTTGGTAGGAGTCGTTCGATATGGGGGGAACGCATCGCATCGCATTTGCATTGTGCTTTCCATCGCGGGCCGAAGGCAGTCGAGCGACGTCGTGTCCGTTGCTTTCGCCGCAGTTGTCCGCAGATTTTTCGTTAAGGATCCGTCATGTATCACTACACATCGAAAAGCGTTTCCCGCGTGCAGGCCAGCGTCTTTCAGCGAATTCTCGCTGCCGCGGCCGTGATCACGTCGATGGCGTTCGGCGCCAGCCATGCCAGCGCGGCGACGATCAAGATTTCGGCGGGCACCACACCGTCGAGCGTTCCCAATGCATTCTTGGATCTGAAGACGCATGAGATTCAAGGCGTCATGCCCGATGTGATCCGCGCAATCGGCAAGCGCGAAGGCTTCGACGTGTCGTTCGACGTCATTCCTTTCTCGGCGCTGATTCAGTCGG
>JBQCDS010000263.1:0-8568 GCA_051961035.1 Trinickia sp.
TCGAGCGTGCCGTTCAGATTCTTGCTGATCTTGTCGAACGGAATTTGATCGAGTTTGCGCGCGATGTCGGCCACTTGCACCTGCAACTCCTCGAGCGTGTTCGGCACGGTCGGCAGTTGGAGCGGCGTACGATTCACGTCGATCGAAACGGGCGCGGCCTTCGGGAACATGTCGAGCGCCACGTAGAGCTGATTCGTCAGCAAGTTGCCTGTGCGCAGTTGGCCGCGCAGCCCGTGCTTGACGAGCGCGCGCAGCAGCTGCTTGCCGGCCGATTCGCCGCCTTGCTTGATCGATTCGCGGAAACGCCGGCCGAGTCGATCGGGATAAAGATTCATCGTGACCGGCATGGTGAAGTCGCGCGCAGCCGGATCGTACTGAATGCCGATGCCCGTGACTTCGCCGAGCTCGATGCCGCGGAAATCGACGGTTGCGCCCACCGACAGCCCCCGCAGCGACTGATTGAAATTCATGACGACGGTGAGCGGCGGCCCGTCGGGCGCGCGCATCGCGTCGGCCTCGTTCGCGGCCAAGTTGAAGACGCTGTTGTCGGGCGCCTCGGCGCCGACCGGTTGGCCGGGCGGCGATTGGAACGCGAGCCCGCCGACGATGACGGTGGCGAGCGATTGGGTGTTCAGCTTCAGGCCGGACGAGTCGATGCGCAAATCGACGCCGCTTGCGTGCCACCAGCGCGAATTGGTGCCGACGTACTGATCGTAGGGCGCATCGACGAAGACATCGATCGACACGCCCGTGCCATCGCGATCGAGGGAAAAGCCGACCACTTGCCCCACCTGTACGCGCCGGTAGTAGACGGGCGAGCCGATATCGATGGAACCGAGCGACGTTCCGTGCAGCGAGAAGCGCCGGCCCTTCTGATCGCCCGTGACCGCCGGCGGTTTTTCGAGACCTGTGAAGTCGGTTCGCGTGTCGTGCGAGCGGCCCGCGTCCACGCCGATGTAGGCACCCGAGAGCAGCGTGCCGAGCCCCGTCACGCCCGTCGTGCCGATACGCGGGCGCACGATCCAAAAGCGCGTGTCGTCGACGGCGAAATCCTCGGCCTCCTTAGTCAATTGCACTGAGACGATGACGCGCGAGTGATCGTGCGAAAGCCGGATCGCTTTCACCGAACCGATATCGACATCTTTGTACTTGACCTTCGTCTTGCCGGGCTCGAGACCTTCGGCTGTCGAAAAGCTGATCGTGATCAACGGGCCTCGATCGATGACGGATTTGGCGACGAGTGCGATACCGACGAGGGCGGCAATGAGCGGCACGAGCCACACGAGCGAGGGAAGCCAGCCGCTGCGTTGCGTGGCGACGGGCTCGGGCAACTCGGGCGGCAACTCGGGGCCCGGCGGCGGGGCGCCGTTCGAGGAGGGGGGCTGTCCTGGCGGGCTAGTCATGGTCTCGTCCGAAAGCGTGTGGGGTTCGGCCTTCCGCGCAATCCCAGATCAGGCGCGGATCGAATTGAAGGGCCGCGAGCATCGTGAGTACGACGACGCAGGCAAACGCGAGCGCGCCCCAGCCCGCCGTGATGACGGCCAGCGACTTGAAGCGCACGAGCGCAACCGTCAGCGTCACGACGAACACATCGAGCATCGACCATCGGCCGATGCGTTCGACGATGCGATAGAGCTTCGCGCGCTCGAGCGGGCGCCAATCCGAGCCTCGCTGTGTCGTCCAGGCGAGCAGGGCGAGTACGGTCAGCTTGAGCATCGGCACGAGGATGCTGGCGACGAAGACGATCACCGCGAGCGGCCAGTCGCCCGACACCCAAAAATAGACAACCCCGCTCATGATCGTGTCGTCTTCGTTGCCGAATAGCGACGTGGTGTGCAGCACCGGCAGCAGGTTGGCCGGGACGTACAGAATCGCGGCTGCGATCAAGAGCGCCCAGGTGCGCGTAATGCTGTCGGGATTGCGCGGATGCAGCGTCGCGTCGCAGCGTTCGCAGCACTGCCGCGTCCCTGGCGTGCATACGGCGCGTGCTTGCACGTGTCCGCAGGCGTGGCAGCCGATCATGCCCGCGCGGGCGGCGCTGAGGTATCTCATCGGGTGGTTCGCGGGTTAGCGCTCACGGCGGGCGGAATCGGTCGCCCGGCGTGTCTGCCTCGCGCGCGGCGTTCCTTGATCGCGTCGGCGATGTCCCACAGGGCGCGCGGATCGAACATGACGACGACGGCCAGCATCAGCGTGAGTGCGCCGAACGCGAACAGCGCGGCTTCGGGAACGACGCGCGCAAGGCTCGTCATTTTGACGATCGTGACGAGGATGCCGAGCATGAGCACTTCGATCATCCCCCAGGGCCGCACGAACTGGATCGCGCGCAGCACGAGGTTGAAGCCCGGCGGCACCACGCCGGCGCGAATTGGCACGAGCACGTAGAGCAGCGCGAGAAGCTCCGTCAGTGGAAAGAGGAAGGTCGAGCAAAAGACGACGATGGCGACGAGCTCCATCCCTTCGCTCCACAGCGCGACGAGTGAACCGATCAGCGTCGTTTGGGATGTCACCCCGTTCACTTGAAGCTCGACGATGGGAAAGGCCTGCGCGATGAGGAACGTGAAGAGCGCCCCGAGCGTGAGCGCACTGATACGCTCCAGTTGAACCGCGCTAGAACGATAAAGCGTCGCGCCGCAACGCGGACACCGCGCGCTGCCCTTCGGGCAATGACGCGGTTTTTGCAACAGTGCGTCGCAGTCGTGACATGCAATCAGGTCGTTTCGGTTCATAGGCGTTGCTCGTTGGCGTCAATGCACCGCTGGTGTCCGGCTGGGGCGCACGATCATGGGCCACACCCCGCAAACCCGCGCCCATCTTATCAAATGGGGCGACACGCGCTCATCGGTCGGTGGTGCGAAAAGCCGATGCGATGCGGCGCACGACCCAGCGGATGGGGCAACTTTCGCGCCACGCTGTCCGCCACGCAGGCGTGCCAAGCAGGGAATGCGGCACCGCATAAGAAAGCGCCTTGCGGTAGCATGGCGACGAATCCAATTCGGTAGTACCGCAATGACCCACCGCCATTCGTTTTCTGTTCCCGACGAGCCCTACACGGCCACCGCCATCGGGCTGCACTGGCTGATTGCCGCATTGATGATCGGCGGTTTTTCGCTCGGCTGGGTGATGACGAGCATCCACGGCTTAACGCCAACCAAGCTGCGCTATGTGTCGTGGCACAAGTGGATCGGCGTGACGGTATTCGCACTGGCGACGCTGCGCATCGTCTGGCGTGCCACGCACCGCGCGCCGTCGCTGCCGCACGGTATGCCGGCCTGGCAGCGCGCGGGCGCACACCTCGTGCATGTGCTGCTGTACGTGCTCATGATCGCGATTCCCGTCACCGGGTATCTGTTCAGCACAGCCGCGAACGTGCCCGTTGTCTACCTTGGCCTCGTGCCGCTGCCACGGCTGATCGCACCGGATCCGATGCTCAAGGTCGTCTTCAAGACGGCTCACCTGATCCTCAATTGGACGTTGGCCGCGCTCGTGCTGGCCCATGTCGGCGCGGCGCTCAAGCATCAATGGGTCGATCGAGACGGCCTGCTCGCCCGCATGATCCCGGTGTTGAGGACGAAGCCAAGAAAGCTCGGTTCGAGGCAACCGCAAGAGAAGTGAAAAAACGTCAACCTGCAAGGATGAAAATGAAAGCTTCGTTTTACCGCTACATGCTGGCCGCGTTCGCCTGTGCGTCGATGGCTGCATCGAGCGTCGCGTTCGCGCAAGTCGATGCGGCGAAAAGCACCGTGACCGCCACGTCCAAACAAATGAACGTGCCCGTGGAAGGCACGTTCAAGAAGTTCGACGCAAAGGTGAGCTTCGATCCGGCCAAGCCGTCCGCCGGCAGCGCGCAACTGACCATCGATGTAGCCAGCTACGACCTCGGCGACGATAGCTACAACGAACAGGTGCGCGGCAAGGAGTGGTTCGATACCAAGACCTATCCCAAGGCCACGTTCGTTTCGTCGGCGATCGCGCCCGCGGGCGCGGGCAAGTTCAACGTGACCGGTACGTTGACGATCAAAGGCAAGTCGCAAAACGTCTCGTTCCCGATGACGGTTGGTCAACAGGGCGGCGAGCAGACCTTCGATGGCACATTGCCGATCAGCCGCCTGAAATTCGACGTCGGCACCGGCGAATGGAAGGACACGTCGACGGTCGCGGACCAAGTCATGATCAAATTCCACATCGTCGTACAGAAAAAATCGTAAGTCGGAACCCCCCCTCGTTTCATTGCCGCTCGCGCGATAGCGGCTTCCTCTATGGAGCATCCATTGAACATTCGCACTCTCATCGGCGCCGCCGTTGCCGCCGCCTCGATCGTCTCGTTGACTCCGGCATTGGCCGCGGATACGTATCAGCTGGATCCGAACCACACGTACCCGAGTTTCGCGGCCGATCACTTCGGCGGCCTATCGGTGTGGCGCGGCAAGTTCACGAAGACGACGGGCACGGTCACGCTCGATCGTCAGAACAAGACGGGCAGCGTCGAGGTGACGATCGATCCGGCTTCGATCGATACGGGCAATGCGACGCTGAACGATCACCTGAAAGAGGCTGAGTTCTTCGACGTGTCGAAGTACCCGACGGCCACCTACAAAGGAACGCAGATCAAGTTCGACGGCGATAAGCCCGTCGAGGTGATCGGCACGTTGACGATGCACGGCGTGACCCGCCCGCTCGATCTGAAGATCGCGTCGTTCAAGTGCATGATGCATCCGATGCTCAAGCGCCAGGTGTGCGGTGTCGAAGCGCGCGCCGATTTCCCGCGCGATGAGTTCGGTCTCGACTTCGGCAAGGCGTACGGCTTCAGCATGGATACGAAGCTCGAAATTCAAGCTGAGGGCATCAAGCAGTAAGCTTTCGCTCTGCGCCGCCGCCCGGCGCCAACGCGTTGCACCGTCGTCATTAACCGCCCGCGAGCCATTCGATCCGGGCGGTTTTTTCTTTTCTATCGAAAACAAAAACGGCGCGCAGCGGAATCAACCGCATGCGCGCCGCTCGTCCAAGCGCAAATAACGTGAGCCGCCGCTAAGCGAACGACCCGCTCAAACCTGCGCTCCCGCGTTCGGATCGCTCGGATCGTGTTTCTGCTTCTTTTCCTTGAGCAGATCCTCACGCTTCACTCCGAGCCACATCGCGAGCGCGGCCGCGACGAACACCGACGAGTAAATACCGAAGCAGATGCCGATCGTGAGCGCCAACGCGAAGTAGTGCAGCGTCGGGCCACCGAACAGGAACATCGACAGCACCATCATCTGCGTACAGCCGTGCGTGATGACGGTACGCGACATCGTGCTCGTGATCGCGTGATTGATGACTTCCATCACCGTCATCTTGCGTTCGCGGCGGAACGTCTCGCGAATCCGGTCGAAGATCACGACCGATTCGTTGACCGAATAGCCCAGCACGGCCAGCACGGCCGCGAGCACCGAGAGCGAGAACTCCCACTGGAAGAACGCGAAGAAGCCGAGAATGATCACGACGTCGTGCAAGTTCGCGATGATGCCGGCGACCGCGTACTTCCATTCGAAGCGGAACGACAGATAGATGACGATGCCGGCCACGACGCAAGCGAGCGCCAGCAGGCCATTCGTGGCCAGCTCCTTACCCACCTGCGGGCCGACGAACTCGACGCGCTGCAACTTGGCCCCGGCATCTTGCTGCTTGAGGCCCGCCATGACTTGCTCGCTTTGCTGCGACGAGGTAAGCCCGTGCTTGAGCGGCAGGCGGATCATGACGTCGCGCGAGGTGCCGAACGTCTGCACCTGCGCATCGCCATAGCCGAGTTTGTCGAGCGTCGTACGCACGGGATCGAGTTGCACGGCCTGCGGGTATTGCACTTCGACAACGGTGCCGCCCGTGAACTCCACCGACAGGTGCAGCCCGCGATGGATCAAGAAGAACACCGCCGCGAAGAACGTCAAGAACGAGATCGCGTTGAAGATCAACGCGCGTTGCATGAACGGAATGTCTTTGCGGATGCGGAAAAATTCCATGGTCAGTCTCCGGGTTCTCGCGAACCGATTAGCGGGGGGCGCCCGGTTTGCGGGGCGCCGCGCCTTCGCGCGCGCGATTGCGCAGCACCGGCTTGCCGCCGCTGCGTCCACCCTTGGCTTTCGACGGCGCGGCGATGGCCTTGGCCGCTCGTAGGGTGTCCGTGTTCGCGTCGGCCTCGCTCGTCACTTGCGGATACGCCACGCCTTCGGCCGTTGCCGTTGCCGGGCGCCACACTTGACCGATCGCGAGCGTCTTCAGTTTCTTCTTGCCGCCGTACCAGGCGTTGACGATCCCGCGCGAGAAGAACACCGCCGAGAACATCGACGTCAAAATGCCGATACAGTGCACGATCGCGAAGCCGCGCACCGGGCCCGAGCCGAATGCGAGCAGCGCCAGGCCGGCGATCAGCGTCGTCACGTTGGAGTCGAGAATCGTCGCCCACGCGTGCGCATAGCCGTTCTGAATCGCAAGCTGCGGCGGTGCGCCGTGGCGCAGCTCTTCGCGCACGCGCTCGTTGATCAGCACGTTCGAGTCGATCGCCATACCGAGCGCGAGCGCGATAGCGGCGATGCCGGGCAGCGTCAGCGTGGCTTGCAGCATCGACAGCACGGCGATCAGCAGCAGCAGGTTGACGGACAGGCCGATGACCGAGACGAGGCCGAACAACAGGTAGTAGGCGATCATGAACACCGTGATCGCGGCGAAGCCGTAGATGACCGAATCGAAGCCCTTCTTGATGTTGTCGGCACCGAGGCTCGGGCCGATCGTGCGTTCTTCGATGATGTCCATCGGCGCGGCCAGCGAACCCGCGCGCAACAGCAGGGCGAGATCGGCGGCCGCCTGTGGAGTGGGCTGGCCGGTGATCTGGAAGCGGTCGCCCAATTCAGACTGAATGGTGGCCACCGTCAGCACTTGCCCCTTGCCCTTCTCGAACAGCACCATCGCCATCGGCTTGCCGATGTTGTCGCGCGACACGCTGGCCACCGCGCGGCCCGCCGACGAGTTCAACCGGATATTGACCGACGGGCGCTGGTGTTCGTCGAAGCCAGCCGAGGCGTCGATGATGCTGTCGCCCGTGAAGATGACCTGCTTGCGCAGCAGCACCGGCGCTTGATTGCCCTCGGTGAAAAGCTCATCGCCGGGAGGGACGGCTTCGCCGGGCGCCGGGTGCGTGTTGACCGGATCGGCCAAGCGCGCTTCCAGCGTGGCCGTGCGGCCGATGATTTCCTTCGCCTTCGCGGTGTCCTGCACGCCGGGCAGCTCGACGACGATGCGATCGGCGCCTTGCTGCTGAATCACGGGCTCGGCCACGCCGAGCTCGTTCACGCGGTTATGCAGCGTTTGAATGTTCTGCTTGACCGCCGCTTCCTCGACCGCGCTCAGCTGCGCTGGCGAGAATGTGCCGACCACTTGCACGCCACCGGTTGCCGATGTGCGCGTGGCCCACTGCAATTCGGTGACGCTGCGCGCGAGTTTCGTGCGCGCGTTGTCGGCCGTCGCTTGGTCGGCGAAATCGATGACGACCGATTGACCGACCCGATTGACGCCGCCTTCGCGGATCTCGTTGTCGCGCAGGAATGTACGCGCATCGGATGCGTCGGAGTCGAGACGCTTGTTCAGTGCGCCCGCCATGTCGATCTGCATCAGGAAGTGAACGCCGCCGCGCAAATCGAGGCCCAGGTACATCGGCAGTGCGTGCAGCGCCGTGAGCCAGCGCGGCGACGCGCTTTCGAGATTGAGCGCGACCACGTACTGCGGATCGTTCGGATCGGGGTTCAGCGCCTTTTGCAGCACGTCTTTCGCCCGCAACTGGGTATCGGTGTCCTTCAGGCGCACGCGGATATTGGCGTTGGTCGAGGCGCTGTCGTACGTGATGTCGTCAGGCTTGATCTGGTTCGCCGCGAGCGCGGATTCGACGCGCGAGAGCGTCGAGTCGTCGAGCTTGACCGTGACCTTGCCGCTGAGCACTTGCACGGCCGGCGCTTCGCCGAAGAAGTTGGGCAATGTGTACAGAAGGCCAATGGCAAGCGCCACGGCCATCACGACATATTTCCAAAGGGGGTAGCGATTCATGGGGGAGCCGAACGGGGGGGTGGGCGTGGGGCGGTGCGGGGCGCCGCTTGCCTGCCGCACTGGCGGGGCGCGTTCAATGCGCCTGCTGCCGGCACGGCAGGGCGGGGCAGCGTCAAAGCGACTTGATCGTGCCTTTCGGGAGGATCGTCGTGACGGAACCCTTTTGCACGGTGATTTCCGTGCCTGCGGCAATTTCGATGCCGACATACGCTTCGCCGACCTTCGTGATCTTGCCGACCATGCCGCCGTTCGTCACGACTTCATCGCCCTTGGCCATCGCGGCGAGCATGTTGCGATGCTCCTTTTGACGCTTCATCTGCGGACGAATCATAATGAAATACAGCACCGCGAACATAAGGATGAGCGGCAAAAAGCTCATCAGATTCGACTCGGCGCCGCCGCCGGCTGCGCCTTGCGCGAATGCGTTGGAAATCAGCGACACGTTGGTTTCTCCGTAATTAACGATCGGAATGATCGCAGGCTATCAAAAAATAGCCG
>JBQCDS010000264.1:0-5761 GCA_051961035.1 Trinickia sp.
CGAAACGTCGCAAATTTCGATGCCGAGTTTGCCCGCATGGACGGCGATGTCGCCGACGATCGATCGCGCGGCACGTGGCCGGCGCAAGGTCAAGCGCATGATGTGGTCTCCTCTCGCGCGGGTGCGATTGGGCCCCGCGCTTTTCACTGGGTTGTTCTCGCGCTCGTCTCGCCCCGCCCAGAAGCGGGAAGCGCAGGCCCATATCTATCCGAGCTCACTTACACGGCACTTACATCGCGCTGCGTCGTTCGGAGCCCGCGTTGCGGCGGCTATCGACGGGCTCTCCTTTGAGTTAACGGACGACGCGCGACTGACTTGAGGGGGGATGACGATAGTATGACGATAGTGCTTCCCGCCATTGCACAATCGTCGCGAAACGCTTAGATTGCGCCAGAACCTTCGCACGCACGACGCGCCCGATCAACCACTCGCAGCAGGCCGGGTCTGCCCGACGCTCCGCCAGAGAGCCCAATGTGCGCGCTTCACCACCACCACGGAGGGGACCGTGCGACGCCCACGATGAGCGCGCACGTCGATGCCATGTTCAAACGCTTCACGATACGCGGTGGGCTCACGCTCACGATCGCGGGTTATACGCTCGCCTTGGTGGCGGCGATGGCCGCTGGCATGCTGGGCCTGCAAAAGAGCAACGACGCGCTCAAGCAAATGTACGCGACCGATACGGCCGCGCTGACGCATTTGAAAACGAGCTCCGAACGCATGCTGCAAGTGCGGCTTGCTCTGGGCGGCTATGAGACGCTCTTTTCGATGGGCAAGGCCGGCGACGACTTGCTGCCCAAAGCGCGCGGCGTCTTGAAGGACAGCGACGCGCAGTGGGCCGCCTACCTGCAAAAGCCGCGCGGCGAAAAAGAATCGCAGCTGGCCGATGCCGTCGGGGCCGCACGCACCGCTCTCGTGCAGCAGGCGATCATGCCCGAGTTCCAAGCGCTCGAGCAGAACGACTTCAATACGTTCCGCACACTCCAAGGCCAGACGGCGACCGCGCTCTACGCGCGCTACGAATCGGCGATCAACGAGCTCGAAGCACTGCAAGTTGCGCATCAGGAGGCGCGCTACGCCTCGGCGCAAGCGACATTCCATCGCTTGGCGACCGGCGCGGCGGCGATCGCCGTGCTCGCATTCTTGATCGGCTGGCTGGCTAGGGCGGCACTCGTGTCGGCTGTGGTACGGCCCATCGATACCGTCATTCGTCATTTCGAACGCATTGCCTCGGGCGATCTGACGGGCACGATCGCCGCCGATCAGCGCAATGAAATGGGGCGTCTGCTCGTCGGCTTGCGGAACATGCAAGCCGCGCTAGTCGCAACGGTCTCGCGCGTGCGCACGGGCTCCGAGGCGATCATGCACGGCGCGCGCGAAATCGCGACGGGCAATGCCGATCTGTCGCAGCGTACCGAACAGCAAGCTGCATCGCTGGCCGAAACAGCGTCGAGCATGGACGAGTTGACGGCGACGGTGAAACTCAACGCCTCGCATGCACTCGAGGCGAGCGAGCTCGCGCACGATGCGTCGGAAACGGCGACGCGCGGCGGCGAAGTGGTGGGCGACGTCGTGCGCACGATGGAGGACATCGCGTCGAGTTCGCATCAAATCGGCGACATCATCGGCGTGATCGAAGGCATCGCGTTTCAGACGAACATCCTTGCGCTCAACGCGGCCGTGGAAGCGGCGCGCGCCGGCGAGCAGGGCCGCGGCTTCGCGGTCGTGGCGGGCGAGGTGCGCAGCTTGGCGCAGCGAAGCGCGAGTGCAGCCAAGGAGATCAAATCGCTCATCGCGGCATCGGCCGACAAGGTTCAAAACGGCAGTGCGCTCGTGGGCCGCGCCGGCCAGACGATGGATCAGGTTGTGGCCGCCGTGCATCGTGTGACGGACATCATCGGCAAGATCAGCGCCGCATCGGGCGAGCAATCGACAGGCATCGAGCAGATCAACCGCGCGGTGGTTCAGATGGATTCCGTCACGCAGCAGAACGCGGCGCTCGTCGAACAGGCCGCCGCCGCGGCCGCCTCGCTCGAAGAGCAAGCGGCGCAACTGGATGCGGCCGTCGCGGCGTTTCACGTGCAGGCGCGACCGTCCGAGGCCGCGCCGCGCGAAGCCGAGACGGCGCGTTCGCAGGTGTCTTTCGCCGCCCATCCCACACTAGCGAGTTGAGCAGCGTCAAAGAGGCGATCCGCTAAAGCGGATCGAAGCCGGGATCCCCTGGCGGGTATCCCGGCTAATCGCCGAACCGGTAGTCGGCGGTGCGCACCCGCCGCGTGAGCCGCCGAAACGAGAACGTGAACCCGGGCCAGAGCGCCGTGTTCCTGCCGCGCTTCGAAAGATACCAACTGCGGCAACCGCTCATCCATACCGTCCCGCGAAACGCGTTCTGCAACCGCTCGTTGAATGCGCGCTGCGCCTCCTCGCGCACGTCCATCGTGCGCGCGCCGCGTGCCTCGAGCGTGCGCAGGCAGCTCGCGATATAGGCGATATGCGACTCGATCATGTAGACCATCGAGTTGTGCGCGAGCCCCGTGTTGGGGCCGATCATCATGAAGAAGTTCGGAAAGCCCGAGATGCTCGCGCCGAGATACGCTTGGGGGCCTTCTCTCAGCCAGCGCGCGTCGAGCTCGACGCCGTGCGCGCCAATGACGGCGAAAGGCGCGCCCGCGTCCGCCAGTTCGAAACCCGTGCCGCAGATGATCGCGTCGACGCGGTGGTGGTTTCCGTCCTCCATCACGAGGCCGTCAGCGACGATTTCGCGTATCGGCGTGGTGACGACTTCGACATTCGGTTGTGTGATCGCGGGGTAATAGTCGCTCGAAAGCAGCACGCGCTTGCAGCCCAGCAGATAGTTGGGCGTCAGCTTGGCCCTTAGCGCCGGATCTTTGACGCGGCGCTCCAAATAGCTCGTGGCGAACCGCATCGGCGCCTTCATCCAGTTGGGATTGACGATGAAGGCGAGGGCGCGCGCTTCGTGGCGCCAGTAGATCGTCCAGCGCGCGAGCTTCTGCGCGAAAGGCAAGACGCGAAACACGCGCTTTGCGACTGCACCGATCGCGCGATCGGGCCGCGGCATGATCCACGGCGCCGTGCGTTGAAAAACCAGCAACCGGGCCACGTGCGGTTGGATCTGCGGGATGAACTGCACGGCGCTTGCGCCGGTGCCGATCACGGCCACCGTCTTGCCTTCCAGCGGATAGTCGTGATCCCAGCGCGCCGAATGAAAGAGGGCGCCGCGAAAGCGTTCGCGGCCGGCGATGTCGGGCCATGCGGGGCGCGAGAGCGGGCCGTTCGCGGCGATGACGACATCGGCTTCGACCGTTTCCGATCGATCGAGCTGCGAGGCGATATCGAGCCGCCAGACGCGGGCGGTGTCGTCGAAACGCGCCTGAACGACGCGCGCGTTGCAGCGGATCATCGGTTCGATCCCGTACTCGTGCACGCAGTGCTGCAAGTACGCGAGAATTTCGCGCTGCGAGGCGAATGTGCGGGACCACGCCGGATTCGGCGCGAACGAGAACGAGTACAGATGCGAGGGAATGTCGCAAGCGGCGCCCGGGTAGGCGTTGTCACGCCAGGTGCCGCCGATGCTCGGCGCCGCTTCGTAGACCGTGAGCGAAGCGACGCCCATTTGCTTGAGCCGGATCGCCATTCCGATCCCGGCGAACCCACTGCCGATGATCGCTACGCGCAGCGCAATCTTGGACGAACGGGTCACGCTCAGTTATCGCTCCATCCGCCCGAGTCGTCGCTGCCGAAGTCGACTCCGCCGTCGTTGCCGCCGTTGTCGTTCCAGTCGTTCGAGCCCTGGCCGAAATCGACGCCACCGTCGTTGCCGCGCCGGCGCGCTTCGTCGTCGTCGATATAGACGTCGCGCTCGATCACGCGATCGCGCCCGCGCGACAGCGCTTCGCCGAGCAGCACGCCCGTCAAGAGCCCGCCCATGCCGCCCATGCCGCCACCGCCTTGCTGAACGATGACGGGGGGCTGCTGTTGCGGCGGATACGGCTGTTGCGTCCCGTAGGGAGCTTGTTGCTGCTGCAGCCGCTCGGCTTCTTGCGCATAAGCCGAGGGGCCCGCGCCCGGCGCTTGCGCATTCGGATCGGGCCGGCCTTCGGCGCGCGCCCGCAGGCTGTCCAACTGCCGCGCCAGATCATCGATCTGGTAGGACGGGACCGGATTGCCGTTGTTAGACAGCGATTCGACCAACGTGCGCAATTGGTTTTCGACGCTTTCCACCTCGCTGGCGAGCGTTTCATGGCCCGGCGCGCTCGACAGCCTCGCATCGAGCTTCAGCGAGCGGGCCGCGTTGAGCAGTTCCGTTGCGCGCTTGAGTTGGGCCCGGCGCTCGTCGTCGGCACGGCCGTCTTCGTTCGAGCGCGCACGGCGCAGCGTCCAACGCAAAATCAATGCGATGGCGGCGATGAGGATCGCCAGGCCGATCCACGCGAATAGGGACGGCCCGCGATGCGACGGCGCGGGCGCGGACGGCAGCGCTTGCGTGAGCGCAGTGCCGGTGCTGTGCGCCGGTGCCACCGTGGCGCCCGTGCGGTTCGCTTGCGCGCGGATGCGCGCTTCGACTTGCGCGAAACGGTTAGGGCTCGTGAAGTGGATCTGCGGATCGAGCGTTTTGGCCTGCTGCACGTGGGTGAGCGCGTCCGCGTAGCGGCCTTCGTTCGCGAGCACCTGGCCGTACAAATAATGCGCGTGCGCGTTGTTCGGGTGGGCGGCGAGCACTTGCGAGAGCTCGGTATCGGCTTGCTGCCAATTGCCTTGGGCCATCGCGCGTTCGACTTGACTGGCGCTCGGCACGGCGAACGCCGCGCTCGAAACGAAGAGCAGGGCGGCGCCCACGGCTGCGAGGAATGTCTTCATTGACTGACCCGGGCGAGAAGCGCCCGTCTCCATAACCTTCGACCTGTTCGAGCGCCGCGCCGGGCGGCGCGGCGCCTCGCCTTGCGTCACTGCGCCGGCGTATCGGTATTCATCTGCTTCTTCAATGCCGCCAGGCGATCCTCGACCGAAGGGCCGTGGTCGAGCGCGGCGAGCTTATCGTCGAGCGCTTTGCCGGAAGACGTATCGGCCGAGTTCAACCGTGCGTCCGAGCGCGCGTTCGAGAGCGCCACTTTATCCTCGAGCTTGCGGAAGTCTTCCGATAGATCCTTGCCGCCGATGCCGCCCAGCGCGGTGGCCGCGACATCCTTCGCCTGAGCGATTTCTTGTTTCGCCTGAAGGATGTTCGAGCGTGCGTTCAAATCGTTGCGGCGTTGGCGCATGTCGGCGATCTGGCGCTTGAGTTGATCGACCGACGGCTCCAGCGTGGCCAGCTCCTTCACGAGGGCATCGCGTTCGGCTTCGGCGTTCGCTTGCGCCGACAACGCTTCGCGCGCCAGCCCTTCGTCGCCTGATTGCAGCGCGCGCTTGGCGCCGTCTTCATACTTCTTCGCCTTTTCGGCGGCGGCGTCGCGCTTGCTTTGCTGCGTGGCTACCTGTGCCTCGATTTCGATCAGCGCGTTTTCGGCTTTCCCGATGCTGTCGTCGAGTTCGCGCACGATTTGACGCGCGTCGCGCGAGGGGTCCTGCACGGACTCGGCCGCATCGTTGAGCAAGCCTTTGACGGTGCGCGAAATAGAGTCGAATAGCGACATGAAATCCTCCGTGAATTGAATTCGGGCCGAGCGTGAGCGTGTGGCGGTTTGTCCAGTGACGTCTATGCTACGCGCCGTTGCATCCGGCAGCGCGGCGCGCGAGCCGAATG
>JBQCDS010000265.1:0-2090 GCA_051961035.1 Trinickia sp.
ATGATACGGCTTGCGCAGGACACTAGAGCGGTACCTACGCAACGTCGTGCCGTGGTAGACAGACGCGCCGTAGAAGCGTCATGGGTCCTACTGCGCGCACCGTTTCGAGCTGCTGCGCATCGCGTACGAACAGGGAGCCTGCGAAGCCGAGCGAATTGACGGCGATGCCGTCCGCCTTTTCGGCGCGGCGCGGCACGAGCAGCATCCAGCGCGGCGTGGCGAGCAAGTTGTACGGCGCCGATTGATGTTCTCGGCCGTCGATACGCAGTGGACGCAGCGCGACGGCATCGAGCAATTGTCGATAGCGTTCGAGGGCATGCGCCGCGAGATGTTCGGGCCTTCGCGGATGTAGCCATGCGAACGCATGCTGAAACGGAAGACCGGCCACGGTGCCGATGGCGCCATCGAACGCGGCGGCGCCGATCAGCGCATCGATCGGCAGTGCTTGGCCGGCATCGCCAAGCGGCAGCGGCACGATCTGCAAATGCTTGTGCGGTTGACTCGCGCCGGCATCGCGCCCGCCGTTGTAAAAGCCGAGTGCATCGAACTCGGCAAGACAAGCGAACCATGCCTCGAAATCATGACGATCGAGCAGGGCTTCTTGCGGCTCGAATGCGCGCGTGACGACGAGTAGATGATGATCGATGACGTTGAACTTGTTGAGCAACGCGAAGTGCGTTGTGGATACATCGCAGACGAACAGATCGGGATCGTGCGGGAGAAACGGATCGACGAAGCGCCGCGGCTCGGACGTATCCTGGGTGGGTTTGACGGCCAAGCTCGATACTTGCCTCGCGACAAAGCGAACGCCGCTGTCGTCGATTGTCGTTTGTATCGTTCGTATCGGGCGTAGCGCCCCGCATGCAAGGGCGTGCGTGGTGCGCGCGACGAGCGTGGGCCAGAGCGTGCCGGGTTCGAACGAGCAAGACGGCATGGTCGATGTCATTCGCCAAATAAGCTGCGGATGTCCTTCGCGTCGTCGGCATCGGACAAGTTGTATTCGGCCCGCGCCGCAGTCAGCACTTCATCGACGAATCGCTCGTATCCAACCGCGTTGCCGAATTGCTTCATGGTCCAATTGCAGCCTGCCGCATCGGGCTCTTGTTTTTGGGGACGGGGCACGCGAATTTTGACGCCGTCTTCGACCAGCTCGTGAATGCGATGAAGGCGACGGCTCACTTCATCTTGAAGACGGGAAGCGTTCAGGGTCTTGCGGATCATGGCACCTCCTCATGGGTGGTTGGCTATGGCGTTCTTGCGACTATGCCATGGATGCGCTTTCCTTTGCGCTCTGCACAATGCCTGTCCGAAATCCGTCCTTTGCCTCGCGGCCCCTCGTTGTCAAAAATCGAGCATCGACCTCTTGAAATCGATCGGGCCGCCGCTATGTTTGGACCATGATCGGACAGCGGGGCGTTCTGGGTTGCTGTGCCGGAAAACTGAGAGGAAACCATCATGAGCGACTTTCTATTCGGAAACGTCGGAAGCGATTTGTTTCGCGAATTCGACCGACTGCAGAACCATTTTTCCTCGCTGGCCGGCGGCTTTCCCGCGAGCCTTCGCTCGAGTCAAAGCTACTTTCCGCCCGTGAATGTCGGGGCCACGGACGATGCGATCGAGATCGTCGTTTTCGCGCCCGGTTTCGTTTCGTCGCAGTTCGATGTGTCGATCGATAAGGGCTTGCTCACGATTGCCGGAGAGCGCAAGCGGCCGGAAGCCGCGACGCGCGAAGACACGCGTGCTTATGCGCGCGAGCGTTTCATGGGGGCCTTCAGGCGTGTTGTCGAGTTGCCGCCGAATGCGAATCCCGACGACGTGCAGGCGAAATACGTGGATGGCTGCCTATCGATTCGCATCGGCAAACATGAATCGTCGAAGCCGCGCAGCATCACCATTCAGTAATCGGTAGTCAGCTTAATGATTTGAGCGAAGGAGCGAACAATGAGTAACGAAACCGAACTCGCCCGGCGCGACGCCGCCGCGGTGAGCCAGCGCGAAGCAGCGGCGCGCCGCGCGGCGCTCGGTGCACCCGGCGATAAACTCGTGGCCAAGCCACGCGTGACGGTATGGGCCGCTTTTCCCGGTGTGCC
>JBQCDS010000266.1:0-3181 GCA_051961035.1 Trinickia sp.
CGATCAGAGCTTGACCAATGTCCGATACCATACTGGTTATCAACGCAGGCAGCTCGAGCATCAAATTTCAACTCTTCGCAATCGAGCCTGGAGAACAACTCGATCGGCGACTCAAAGGTCAGATCGGGGGTATTGGAACGAGGCCACGCTTACTTGCAACCGACGCAAATGGCGAACGTGCGGTTGATCGAGCTTGGACGACCGATGAAGTCAGCGAATTGCATCAGGCCCTAGATAAGCTCGTCGTGTTTCTACGTGAGTATGTCGGGAGGTTGCCTATCGCGATCGGACACAGGGTGGTGCATGGAGGCCCCGATTTTATCGAGCCTACGTTGATCAACGCGTGGGTACTTGATCACCTCCAGCGCTTCGTGCCACTTGCGCCGCTCCATCAACCGAACAATCTCGCGCCAATAAGGATCGTGTTGGACCGGCAGCCGCACCTGTTGCAAGTGGCCTGCTTCGACACCGCTTTTCATAGACATCATTCGGAAATTGCCGATCGCTACGCGATTCCCGATCGCTTCTATCGGGAGGGCGTGCGTCGCTACGGCTTCCATGGGTTGTCCTACGAGTACATCGCATCGAGGCTTCGGGAAGTGGCTCCCGAGATCGCCGATCGCCGGGTTGTCGTTGCTCATCTCGGAAGCGGCGCATCGATGTGCGCGCTACAAGCCGGAAAAAGTATTGAGAGCAGTATGGGGTTTACGGCATTGGATGGTTTACCGATGGGCACGCGTCCAGGTCAGATCGATGCCGGCGTCGTGCTCTATCTCATGAATGAAAAGGGAATGAGCGTTAAGGACGTCGAACATTTCCTTTATCACGACTGCGGCCTCAAGGGCCTGTCGGGCATTAGCAATGACGTTCGAGAGTTACTTGCGAGTACCGAGCCAAGAGCCAGGATGGCACTCGATTATTTCTCTTATCGCATTGCCCTTTGTGGCGGGATGCTCGCAACAGCATTAGGCGGAATCGATAGCTTGGTCTTCACCGCCGGCATCGGAGAAAACGCGCCGGCGGTCCGCCAAGCGGTAGCCGACCGCATGGCGTGCTTCGGCATCGAATTATCGGAAATGGCCAATGCGAAAAATGAGCTTTGCATTTCCAAAGAGGGTTCGCGCGTTGCGTGCTACGTCGTACCGACCGATGAAGAGTTGATGATTGCAAGGCACACGCTGCAATTATTGCAAAAACACGAAATGCCCGAGGAGCGGCGGGCATGATCGATGTTTCGTCGCTCAACTTGCTCAAAGGCAAAAAGGCGCTCGTCACTGGTATTGCGAATGATCAGTCCATCGCGTGGGGATGCGCGAAGGCATTCCACGCGTTCGGCGCAGAAATCGCAATCACGTATTTCAATGAAAAAGCAAAACCGCACATCGAGCCTCTGGCTAAGGAGGTCGGCGCGCCAATCTTCATGCCTCTCGACCTTCAGCACGATGGGCAGCTTGAGGATGTATTCGAAAAGATCGGTAAGACTTGGGGGAAACTCGATCTCTGCCTTCACTCCATTGCGTTTGCGCCAAAGGACGACCTCCAGGGCCGCGTGGTCGATTGTTCGAAAGAGGGATTTCTCCGCGCAATGGAGATTTCATGCTGGTCGTTTATCAGAATGGCGAAGCTTGCCGAGCCACTCATGAAGTCTGGCGGAGCGTTATTCACGATGACATATTACGGCTCACAAATGGTCGTAGAGCACTACAACATCATGGGCCCAGTGAAGGCCGCCCTCGAATCAGCGACGAGGTACTTGGCTGCCGAATTGGGGCCTAAAGGCATAAGAGTGCATGCAATATCTCCCGGCCCGCTAAAAACACGTGCGGCATCAGGAATCACGGCGTTCGACAAGCTTCTTCAAAAGGCGCAATCAAAAGCGCCAAGCCGAAGTCTGGTGTCGATCGATGACGTTGGCGTTGCCGTAGCCTTCCTAGGCATGGATGGAGCGAAGTTGATCACTGGCGAAACGCTTTACATCGACGGTGGATACCACATCATCGATTAGGACAACCCAGCCCGAACTTCCGATCAATGCGTCAACATGAACAATGTGTCAGCCGGAAGCATTAGCAGTTGATCAGCTTCCGGCTTCGAGTTGCCGTCGCTCAAAAGGTATGGCAGTCTGCTTCCGTGCGAAATCGATTATTCCAGCGCTGTTTTTTCTTGCTCGGCATGATGGCCATGCTCGGGGCGATGGTATCCATGCCGCTGGCATCGACCTATGCCTTCGCAATGTCGGCGCAGCCCTCCAAGTCGATGGCCATGAATATGGCTCACGATACGCACAAAGCCGGCGAAGAGATGCCATGCAATTCGCCTGCGAAGCACTGCCCGAGCTGCCCGCAAAAAGTCTGTCCTGAATTGGGCAGTTGCCTCGTTAAATGCTTCCAGCCTTTGCCGTCGCCACTCGCTGAGACGCGGTTCGATGGCGAGGTCACCCGAGATCGTGTTGCCCCCGCCCGTGCGTTGATCACGGCGGGCTCATTGATACCACCGCTCCTCCGTCCTCCGAGCGTCTAAGCCCACGCCGAACGGCGTGAACGAGGCCGCGGCATCGCGCCATGGCCTTCGTACGCGTGGCCATGGTGGCGCACGCGGGTTCGACCATAATCGGAGATACTAACATGCAACGTTCGTCAGCATTGCGCGCGGCCGTCCTCGGTTTCGCGCTCCTCGGAGGCATGGCCGGCTCGGCGCTCGCCGACGCCAAGGACTATGAATTCCAGCTTATCGACAAAGAAGTAAAAAAGGGCGAAGCCTTTATCACGGTGAAGCTCGTCCATAAGAACAGCGACCGTACCATCCCCGACGCGGTGATCTTCGCCAAGCGCATCGACATGGGACCCGAAGCCATGGAAGCGATGACGGCCCCATTGGAGGCCGTGCCATCGACGGAACCCGGCGTCTATCGCTTCAAAACCAATCTGACGATGGAGGGTCAGTGGGCCTTGTCGCTCGGTGCCAAGGTCCAGGGCGAGACCGGGACGGTTGAGAACAAGCTCATCGTCAAGGCCATACCGTGAAGACGGCGGCAAGAAGTTTGGCAACCGTTGCAGCAATATGCGCTGCGGCGGGAGCCGGGCTGTGGGCAGGCCAGACCGGCCTGCTCAAGCTGCCGTCATCACTCACAGCAAAGATGACCGAGGCGCGCCATGAGGGTTTCGGGCGGGTCATTTATTAC
>JBQCDS010000267.1:0-12345 GCA_051961035.1 Trinickia sp.
GGCGCGAGGATGATGCCGACATACGCGTTGATGCTGGCGTCGAGGACATCTTGGCCGAGCCGCACGCCGTAGCCGGCGATAACCTGCATCCGTTCCAGCCGCTCGACGCGGGCCAGCACCGTCGTGCGAGCCACGCCGAGTTGCCGAGCGAGGTTGGCGACGCTCTCGCGCGCATTCGCCTGCAAAAGCGTGAGAAGGTTGCGATCGAGTTCGTCGAGTTGGTCCAGGCGCGGGGGTCTCATCGGTGTCCGGTCACCACGGCGGGCATAGATAGAAGCGTCGGATTATCGCCCACGCCGCACTTCGTAAGCTTTCACATGCGTGTAAGCCAACTCGAGCGTGGTCAATCGCGCACTGGCCGGCAAATGCGCCTTGCGCCGCTCGAGCAGGTCGCCCAGGACATGCTCGCCCTCCGTGCGCGACCCGCTTTCGATATCTCGCAGCATCGAGGCCGTCAACGGCGAGCCCGGCGCAAAGAGCATGGCGCGCGAGCGTTCGGCGAACGGCTCGCGCATAGGATGCCCGTTCGCGGCGGCGACTGCGCCGCATTCGTCGAACAGCGCTTGCATCGCAGCCTCACCACCGGGCGCGGCGAGAATATCGCCGACGCTCGCTCTGAATAGACACGTACTGGCCGCCAGCGTGGCAAGAAAGACCCACTTTTCCCACATCTGCTGGACGATGGCGTCGGTCGCATCGACGTCGAACCCGCCGCTGCGCATCGCCGCTGCGATCGCGTCGACGCGTTCGCTCGCGTCCCCGTCGAGTTCGCCGAACACGATCCGATGCATTTCCGTCATTTGAACGATCGCTCGGGCTGCGTCGAGCGTCGCCGCGATCAAGCACACGCCGCCCAATACGTTCGCCCGGCCGAAGCGGTCGCTCAGCACGTCGACGTGCCGCATACCGTTGAGCAGCGGCAAGATTGCCGTCGTTGGGCCCACGGCCGGCGCGAAGGCATCCATGGCGCCTTCGAGGTCATAGGCCTTGCAACTGAGCAGCACGAGATCGTACGGCCCTTCGATTTGCGCGGTTAGGACTGTCTTTACATTGGCGAGCGTCGCATCGCCTTTCGGGCTCTTGATGACGAGACCGTTCGCGGCCAGTTCCTTCGCGCGCGCCTCGCGCACGAGAAAGGTCACGTCCTGCCCGGCCAACGCCATCCGTCCGCCAAAGTATCCGCCGACCGCGCCGGCGCCCACCACCAGAATTCGCATCATGATTCCCCGAGTGATCGCAAGCGCTGAGCATGCGAGGCAGCCACTGTAATATAGCTTGCAAAAATCTGCCGACCGGCCCGCAAAACGGATCCGTTTCAGATGTAAGCGTATGTCTCACCGCCCGAACCGCGCACGGCGACGTGGTTAAACTAGTGCCGGACTCATGAATAGGCGTTAAACACGCGCCGGCCGCCCCAACGGCGGTGCGTTCGCCTCGTCCCTTGAGTACATCCACACGTTAGCAGGAGATTCGATGAAACGAACATTCGTGATTCTCGCGTGCGCGCTCGCCACGAGCGGCGCGTTCGCGCAAGCATCGGCGCCGAAAGCGGCCTCGAACATGTCGGCCAGCGCGCCGGCCGACGCACACTCGGCCAAGCGCGAAGCGCGCGTCGAAGAGCGCATCGCCTATCTGCACTCACAGCTGAAAATTACGTCGGCTCAAGAACCGCAGTGGAAGGCGTTTGCCGACGTCATGCGCACGAATGGCCAGAACATGGGCCGGCTCTTTAGCGAACGCACCAAAGCGCAAGCCACGCAATCGGCGCTCGACAACATGCGGCAATACGCTCAGATCGCGCAAGCGCACGCGGACGACATGAAGCAGCTCGTCGACGCATTCGAGCCGCTGTACGACAGCTTCTCCCCCGAACAAAAGCAGCTTGCCGATACGACGTTCCGTCAGATGGGCCCGCACCACGGGCATGACCAGCGCAAAGCCAAGCCTGCCGCGCCAGCGAAGCAGTAACCGTCTCGCCGCTTGGCGCGATGGGGCTGCCTGGGCGGCCGTCGCGCCATCCGTCGAATGAAAAGCGTGCGCGTTGAGCGGTTTCCCGCTACGCTCACGCTTTTCCGACGTCCGGATTAGCTTGCCATGATCGAATTGAAAGACCTCGACCTACGCGACGATCGCGCTGCGGGGCGGTATGTGAAAGATGAGGTCGTCGCCGTGGAGTTCGCGCAGGAGAGCGGCGAGTTGATGAGCCTCGAAGGCGCCAACCGCTACCGCCCCGGCGACGCCCTGATCACCGGCACGGGCGGCGCACGCTGGGTGGTCGAGCGCGTGCGCTTCGACGACAAATACTTACCGGCCGAACCGGCGCTGATTCATGGCTCGCGAGGCCGCTATCGCAATCGGCCCGCCGAAGTGCTTGCCAAGCGCATGGAGGCATCGTTTTCGATCGCCCGCCGCGCGGCCGGCGACATCCTAACCGGTTCGGCCGGCGATTGGGTGCTTCAATATGCGCCCGGCGATTACGGCGTCGTGCGCGCCGACCGATTCGCTCAGGTGTATCGCGCCGCGCAGGTGAAATGATGCGTAGGCGAGCGCGCGGCCCAACTTCAATGTCCGCCGGGTTCCGAGCGTGAGCGCCGTTGCCTAGGCGAATTCGTCGCCGAGGTCGATCGTCATCTCGCGGGGCACAGGTTCGCCGGCCGCGTAGTGTTCTTCGAGCGAACCGAGCCCGGCCTCGACATAGGCACGTAGGACAGCATAACTGCGCGCCCGCGCGCGCGGCGGCAACCCGCGATAGCGTGCAAACGCATCCGCCGCGAACTGGATCGTGAGCGTCATGCGGCGCGCGCTCGGTCCGAATCGCATGGCCACCCATTGCACGTCGAAGTACGGCGTGCCGTCGTCGCCCGTGCGCTCCACGAAAACCGTTTGCTCGGGAAACAGGTCGCTCACGACTTGGGCGAGCGCTTCGATATCGGCGCTCGGGCATTCGAATCGGTAAAGTTCCATCGTGAAGCTCAATGCGTGAATCAGCGTGCGGGGCGAAAGGCGCTGGCGTGCGCATGCGCGACGCCCACCTCGCGCGTGAAATCAATCAGGTATCGTCTCGCCAAACGGTCGAACGGCGGGCCACCAGTTCCCCCGGCAGCATCGCTTCGCGGGCTGGCTCAACACCGCCTTCGATACGCTCGTGCAAAAACTCCGCCGCGCGATAACCGATCGCGTAGGTGGGCTGCCGGATCGCCGTGACGCCGATGAGTTCCGCCCACTCCGAGTCGTCGATCGACATCAGCGCCACGCGTTCTTGCCAACGCGAACCATATTTGGCATGCAGATGCAATGCGAGCGAGAGCGCCACGGGCCCATTGGCCGCAAAGTAAGCCACGCGCCGCCCACCTTCCTTGGCGGCCTCCTCCAAATGCCGGTCCACCGCCTCGTGAGTGTGGGCGACCGCTTGGTCGTCGTTCAAATCGAGCACGATCGTTTCGCCTCGCAGCGGCGCCGCGCCGCTGGCGCGCGCGCGTTGCGCCTCTTCCAGCGCGGCTCGGAACGCCGCTTCCCGCAGGCGCCGCGAGCTCACGCGTTGAAAAGGCTGCACGACGAAGCGAATGTCCTCGAACCCTTGCTCGCGCAGATGGCGCATGCCGAGCGTCACGGCGTCGCCGTTGTCGAGCCCGACCATATCGGCGGAAAGCCCCTCGATCGAACGATCGACCAGAACGGCCGGGGTGCCGCCCTCGCCCACGGGCCGCAGCATCTCTTCCTCGACACCGAGCGCGTTGACGATGACGCCTTCGACCCGATAGGTCGTCATCAACTGCAAGTAGCGCCGTTCCATCTCGACTTCATTGGCCGCGTTGCACACGAGCGGCATCAAGCCAAGCGCATGGCATGCCGCTTCCACGCCGCGCAGCACACCGACGGTGTACGGATTCGTGATATCGGCGACGAGCAAGCCGACAAGCCGATTGCGCCCGCGCTTCAAGCCACGGGCCATTTGATTGGGCCGGTAGTCGAGCCGCTTGATCGCCGCTTCGATACGCCCGCGCAGATCGGACGACAAGACGTTGGTTTCGCCGTTCAGATAGCGCGAGACACTGGTTTTGCCGGTGCCGGCCTCGCGTGCGACATCGCTGATGGTCGCTCGGCGGGTGATGCCCATGGGCCCTATGCTCATCGCTCGGCGGCGCGCCGCGCGCGCATTTCGAAAGAAGCTGAAACCAAGGCAAACCTCCTCGTCAAAGGCGAATGCGCGGCCGGATGCACAGGCGGCGCATAGACAAAAGCGCGCCTTAAGCGCGCTTTGCAATTCGTACGGTGGCGGCATCATAGCGCAGGGGCGCACGCCGCACCACCTGTGCGAGTGCACGGCGCGCGTATACGACGAATTGTAGTAGGCGCGCGCCAGTTCAACGTGCCAATACGTCGGGGTTCGCGACGTTGCGCGTCAGGCGCCCGGCCAGCGCGGCGACGAGATTGTCAGCGGCGCAGCGCGCCATCGCGTGGCGCGTCTCGTGAGTCGCGGAACCGATGTGCGGCAAGGCGACGACGTTGCGCATGGCGAGCAGCGGCGAATCGGCGCCGAGCGGCTCGTGCTCGAATACGTCGAGGCCCGCGCCCGCGATCGTGCCGTCGCCCAGCGCCGCGATCAATGCGGCTTCGTCGACGATCGCGCCGCGCGACGCGTTGATGAGGATCGCATTGCGTTTCATCGCCCGCAGTTGCTCGGCGCCGATCAAATGGCGCGTGCCCGGCGTGAGCGGCACTTGCACGCAGACGAAATCCGATTGCGCGAGCAATGCATCCAGCTCGACACGTTGCGCACCGTATTCGGCCTCGGCGGCCTCGTTCGGATGCCGGTTCGTATAGAGCACGCGCATGTCGAAGCCGAGTGCGGCTCGCCGCGCCAGCGCACCGCCGATCCGGCCCAGCCCGACGATACCGATCGTCTTGCCGTGTACATCGACGCCATATTGCTCCGGGCCGATGCTGCCCCGCCACTGGCCGGCCTTGACCCACTCGGCGAGTTCCACCACGCGTCGCGCCGTCGACAACAGCAGCGCGAAGACGGTGTCGGCCGTCGATTCCGTGAGCACGTCGGGCGTGTGCGCGAGCACAATGCCGCGGCGGGTCAGATCGGGCAGATCGAAATTGTCGACACCCACCGAAATCGTCGAGATCGCCTTGAGCCGCGTCGCGCGCTCGACCATCGCCGGCGTCACCTTCACGCTCGCGCCGATGGCCCCATCGGCATCGACGAGAGCCTGGCCGAGCGCCTCGGCCAGCGCTTCGCGCGACTGCCCGAGCGCGGGCTCGAGCACGATCACTTCCGCGTGCTTGCGCAGCTCGTCCAGGACGTCTTGCGGCAACGCTTTGTAGGCGACGATCTTAGGCAGCATGGCGTTTACTTTCCGTGCGCATGGGCGCGCGCACCGATGATCGTTTCGGCGGCCGGCTGCGCTTTCACCGCGAGCGTCAGCAACACGGCCGCCACGAGCGCCGCGCTCATGAACGCATACGAGGCCGCCGGCGAGCCGGTCGTGCCGTTCAGATAGCCGACGAAATACGAGCCGACGAACGAACCGAGCGCGCCCATGCTGTTGATGAGCGCCATCGCTCCGCCCGCCACGTTCTTCGGCAGCAATTCGGGCACGATGGCGAAGAACGGGCCGTACGGTGCGTACATCGCGGCGCCGGCCACGACGAGCAACGCGTAGGACCACCAAAAATGCGTCGAGCCGACCATGTACGAGGCTGCGAACGCCGCGGCGCCGACCAGCAGGAACGGCCAGACGAACGCCTTGCGCACATTGAGCTTGTCCGAGGCCCACGAGGCCGCCAGCATTGCGATCGTCGCCATCAGATACGGCAGCGCCGACAGCCAGCCCGTTTCGACCATCCCGATCGTCGAACTGTTCTTTAGGATCGAGGGCAACCACAAGACGAAGCCATATACGCCGATGCTCCAGCAGAAATACTGCGCGCACAGCTTGATGACGGCCGGCGAACGGAACGCTTCGGCGTAGTTGCGCATGGGCTTGATGGCTGCTTGCTCCGCGGCGAGCTTGGCTTCGAGTGCACGCTTTTCCTCGAGCGAGAGCCAGCTCACGTCGTTGGGTTTGTCGCGCACGGCGAACCACCAGCAGATAGCCCATACGATGGCCGGCGCGCCTTCTGCGATGAACATCTCGCGCCACCCGAAAGCATGGACGAGGTAGCCCGACAGCACCGACATCCAGAGCACCGTGACGGGATTGCCGAGAATCAGGAACGTGTTGGCGCGTGAGCGCTCGGTCTTCGTGAACCAGTTGCTGATGAAGATGAGCATCGCCGGCATGACGGCGGCCTCGACCACCCCCAACAAGAATCGCAACGCGATCAGCCAACCGATGTTGCTGACGATGCCCGTGAGCGCCGCACACCCGCCCCAAAGGACGAGGCTCACGAAGACGAGCCGCCGCACGCTGCGCCGCTCCGCATAGATGGCGCCGGGAATCTGAAAGAAAAAGTAGCCAAGGAAAAACAGCGCGCCGATCAACGAGGCGAGCGACGGACTGATGCCGAGATCCTTGTTGATGCCGGCCGCCGCGGCGAATCCGAAGTTCGCGCGGTCGAGGTAAGCGAGGCTGTAGGTGATGAAGACGATCGGCATGATCATCCACCAGCGGCGGGGCGCAATCGTTGCGGGCATAGGTGTCTCCTCCTGTGCTGCGTTTCAAAGGGGCGGTGGTGCGCCCCGTCTCTCGTGCACGGCGCGCCGTGTAGGCGCACGCCGCGCGGCATGCCTTTAGGCCGGCGAGGCCATGTGTTCGAGCCGTTCGAGTTCCGCGCGCGTGGGCAATCCTTCCGAATCGCCGATGACCTGGATCGCCAATGCGCCGATCCGATTGCCGCGTGCGACGGCCTCGAGCACATCGCGCCCTTCGAGCAGCGCGCTCACGACACCGACGGCAAAGCCATCGCCGGCGCCGACGGTATCGACGACGCAGGCGACGGGACGCGCGGCCACATAACCCGATTCGTCGGCCGTTCTAAAGTAAGCGCCCTGCGCGCCGAGCTTGACGACGACACCGCGCGCGCCGGCGTCGAGATAAAAGCGTGCGATGTCCTCGGGCGTTTCGTAGCCCGTCAGCGCGATTCCTTCGCCAAGCCCCGGGAGCACCCAGTCCGACAGCGCAGCCAGCGCGTTGAGCGACGCGGCCATCGCTTCGTGCGACGGCCACAACGACGGGCGCAGGTTCGGATCGAACGAGACCGTCTTGCCCGCGGCGCGCATCGACTGCGCGAGCTGGAAAGCCAACTCCCGCGACGTGGCCGAAATGGCGGGCGCCACGCCAGTCAAATGCAGATGGCGCGCGCCGTTCACGTACTCCGGATCGAAATCTTCGAGCGACAAATGGCTCGCAGCCGACCCTTTGCGGAAATACTCGACGCTCGGGTCGCGGCCGCCAGTCTCCTTCGATTTCAACTGGAAGCCGGTGGGATAGTGCGGATCGACGCTGACATGGCTCGCGTCGATGCCTTCCCTCGCGAGCGTATCGAGCACATGGCGCCCGAACGAGTCGGCCCCCACCCGGCTGACGTAGCCGACGCGAAAGCCGAGGCGGGCCAGACCGATCGCGACGTTCAGATCGGCGCCGGCGACGCGCTTGGTGAAGTGATCGACCGCCGCCAGCGGGCCCGTTTCGTCCGCGACGAACAGCGCCATGGCCTCACCGTAAGTCAAAACATCCAGCGAAGAAGACATCGATGACTCCCCTATTCATAGTGCATTGCGCCACGTGCCCTTGCTTCGTAACAAGTGGCCGCCTTTTGCTTCATGCCGAGGCCAGCCAGGCCACTTTGCCCCGCGCGTCGTCGGTTCGCGTTCGTTCGTCGAGCGGAAACTCGATCGCGCGCGGCGCGGTGCGCGGCAGAATAGCAAAGATGGCCCGAACGAGCGGGTCGTTAGACGCCGGCGCGACTGGAAACCGCCGCGCCCCCTGCCCTTGCGACGACTTGCAATGTACGTACTCGACATACGGCGCGAGCACGTGTGCCGCTTCGAGCGGTGCTTGGTCCGGCCACGCCCAGTTGCCGATGTCGAAGGTCATGCCAAGCGCGCCTGCCGCGCCTTCCCGCTCGAGCGCCGAAAACAGAGCGACGAAGTGCGCAATCATCCCGTCCTGCTCGCGCTGACCGTTTTCGACGAGGAGCCGCGCGCGGCGGCCCGCCCCGACGCGGGCGATCGTCGTCGCATCGGCGCGTCCGCAGAAACCGCCCAACTGCAACTTCACCCACCGCGCGCCAAGCGCGTCGGCTTCACCGTACGCGGTGGCCAACGCGACGGCATCCACGGTGCCGTCCTCGCGATAAAGACCGGCTGGCGTCGAATAGACGCTCCACATCCCCCGCTCGGCCACGGCGGCGCCGAGTGACCTGAGCGCCTCGAAAGAGGCATCGGCTTCATGCGCGAACAGTTCGCGCCGCACCTCGAAGCCGGCGGCACCGGCCAGCGCCGCCACACCGAGCCATTGCGCGTGACCGCGCTCGCGAACGGCTTGCGCACCGAACGCACTAGCGACGATGACGACTTGCGCGGCGACGGCATTCGAGGTTTTCGTGTCCATGTCGATAAATGGAACCGGTTCCAATTCAGTGTTAAAAAAAACGAGCGACCGGCCCGATAAGTGTCATGGTGCGCCGGACGCGCCGCGTCGCGCCATCATGGTAATCCCTAGCGGGCTACCCGCCATTCACGCGTGAGTACGCAAGGCGATGCCCGTGGCCGATTCCTCTGCGCAAAGCGCGAGAAAACCGGCCGCAACGCGCGATGGCGCGCCTTCGTGCGGGACGAGGATCGAAAAATGACGCGTCAGCGCCTTCGGCGCGATCGACCATTGCGCGAGCACGCCGTCCTCGTGCCGCATCGACATCGCGGAGACGAACCCGACGCCCATGCCGGCACGAACGGCCTCCTTCACCCCTTCCACGCCCGCCACGGCCAATGCGATCTGCGGCGTCACACCGGCCTCCTCGAACGACTGTTCGAGGAACTGGCGCACGCCCGATCCTTCTTCGCGCATGACGAGCGGATAGGCTCCCACCTCGGCCAGCGTCGGATTGGTGCGCGTTCGCGCGGCGCGCGCGGCCAACGGGTGCCCGGAAGGGACGATCGCGACGATTTCGTCCTCGCGCCAAATTCGCACGCCGGTTCCCTCGGGCAAGTCGGCGCCGACCGGCCCTTCGATCATGGCGACGTCGAGCGACGGCAACGAAGCCACGATTTCCCCCGTATTACCGCCAGCGGTCTGCACGTCGACTTGCGGGAATCGGCGTTGGAACTCGGCAATCAAGTACGGCAGCACGTAGCTCGCGATCGTGGTGCTGGCGCCGATGCGCAGCGTACCGCGCGCCACGCCGCGCAAGGCGTCGCGGTAGGCCTGCGCCTGGCGGTACGTGTCGCGCACCTTGACGGCGTACTCGGCGAGCTGCACGCCGCTCGGCGTGAGCCGGATCCCGCGTCCGTCTCGCCGGTACAGCGGCTCGCCGAACTCCTCCTGCAATTGGCGCAGCTGGCCCGACACCGCCGGCTGCGATAAATGCAAGGCATCCGCAGCCCGGCTGATGTTCAGGCGCTCCGCCACGGCGGCGAACGTTATCAGTTGATCAGGCGTCATTTTGAAAGAAACATCGGGTATTCCGATATGTTACGTCACAAATCACGATTTTTCATAAGCTTATATGTCATTTAGGATAGGCCTATCGAAACCATGCCCGCATAGGCACCTGAGATGTCCCACTTGTCTACCTTGTCAGCGCCGTCGCAGTCCGCATCGCACGGTCAGCTCAACGGCATTCTTTTCGTTGCGCTGTTTGCCGCCGCGGTCACCCGGCTGGCCGCCCTGCCCGCCATCGCCGGCCTCGGCATCAGCCCGCTTATCGTTGGCATCGTCGCAGGCGCGTTCTACGGCAATACGCTGCGTGCCGGCATGCCCGCGCATTGGGCCGCCGGCGTGAACTTCTCGGCCCGCAAGCTGCTGCGGATCGCCGTGGCATTTTTCGGGCTGCGCGTGAGCCTGCAAGAAATCGCGCAAGTCGGGTTGCCGGGGCTGACGGTGTCCGTGCTGGTCGTGGTCAGCACGCTGCTGCTCGGCACATGGCTCGGCATGAAGCTCATGAAGCTCGATCGCGACACGGCCATCCTGAACGCGGCCGGCAGCGCGATTTGCGGCGCGGCCGCCGTGCTCGCTTTCGAATCGACGCTGCAGTCCAAGCCCGAAAAGAGCGCCGTCGCCGTGGGCAGCGTCGTGCTGTTCGGCACCTTGTCGATGTTCCTCTATCCGTTGCTGTATCGCGCCGGATGGATCCATCTGGATACGCTGGGCGTCGGCCTGTTCTTCGGCGGCACGATTCACGAAGTGGCGCAGGTTGTCGGGGCCGCCAGCAACGTCAGCGCCGAAGCCACCCACATCGCCACGATCGTCAAGATGACGCGCGTGATGCTGCTCGTCCCCGTGCTGCTCACGCTCGGCTTCTGGCTCGCCCGCCAGGCGCGCCGCGACGGCCCCCATGCGCCGGGCCACGCACAAGCATCGCGCAAGCTCGCCGTGCCCTGGTTCGCCCTCGGCTTTCTCGCCTGCGTGCTCGCCAATTCGCTGCACGTGCTCCCGGCCGCTGGCACGCAGACGTTGAACGCGATCGACACGTTCGCGCTGACGATGGCGATGACCGCGCTCGGCATCGAAACGCGCCTCTCGCAGGTGCGTAAAGCGGGGCCCCGAGCGTTGGCGACCGGCTTCATCCTCTACCTTTGGCTCTTCGTCGGCGGGTTGGCGATCACTTGGGGCGTCGAACACCTATTCATCTGACAACGCGCCGCAGCAGCACCGCGTGCCGCCAACCTCCGTTGTCGCGCCCCGCGCTCGGGAGCGATCATAGAGGCGCGGCACTTCGCCGCTTTTGGAGGTGTAGATGGCTTACGAACTCTATTACTGGGATGGGCTGCAAGGGCGCGGCGAATTCGTCCGGCTTGCGTTGGAAGAGGCGCAAGCGCCCTACGTCGACATCGCGCGCGGCAGCGAGGACGACGGCCAAGGCCAAGCGGCGATGATGGCCCTCTTGGGCAGCAAGACGGAACCGTTCATTCCGTTCGCTCCGCCGTTCTTGAAAGACGGCGATTTGATCGTGTCGCAAACGGCCAATATCCTGCTGTACCTCGGCCCCAAACTCGGGCTCGCGCCCGAAGACGATCTGCGCTACGTCGTGCACGGCCTGCAACTGACGATCGCCGACATGGTGACCGAGGCGCACGACACGCACCATCCGATCGCGAGCGGTCAGTATTACGAAGAGCAAAAGGCCCCGGCCAAGGCACGCGCGGCCGATTTCGTCGCCCACCGCCTGCCTAAGTTCATGCACTACTTCGAGCGCGTTCTCGCACAAAACCCGCAAGGCGATCGCCATCTCGTCGGCGATTCGCTCACTTATGTCGATTTATCGATGTTCCAGCTGATCGAGGGGCTTCACTATGCGTTTGCACGGGCGATGACCGGCTTCGCTTCGCGGTATCCGCGTCTGGCGGCATTGCGCCAAGCCGTCGCGGCGCGGCCGAACATCGCCGCGTACCTGGCTTCGGAGCGGCGCTTGCCGTTCAACGAAAGCGGCATCTTTCGGCATTACCCCGAGCTCGATGTCGCCCCTCACTGAGCGCGACGGCGATGGCCGTGCATGTGCACCGAACGTCGAGCCCGCGAGCACGTTCGGCGCGCACCGTGCCGATGCTATGCTTGCGCTCGTCCCAAAAACCATTCGAACCCCGAGCTGACGCTTCACCGTGCTTTCATTTCTGCTCCGACTGCGCACGCGCGCCCAATCGCTGTTTCGCCTATCCGAGGCTCATACGATGCTCATTTGGGCCGTCGTCGTTGGCGTGCTCGGCGCATTTGCCACGGTGGCGTTCCGACATGCGATCGATGTCTTCCAATGGGCAATCACGGGGCACACCGGCAGCTTCGTCGCCATGGCGCGTTCGCTGCCGTGGACGATCCGGTTCTGGCTGCCGGCAGCCGGCGGGCTAATCGCGGGCTATTTTTTGCTGTTGTCGCGCCGCACCACCGACAAGCACGCGCATTCCGATTACATGGAAGCGATCGGAATCGGCGAAGGCGTCGTACCGGTCTGGCAGAGTCTCTGGCGCAGCGTGTCGTCACTGTTCACGATCGGGCTCGGCGGGTCGATCGGGCGTGAAGGGCCGATGGTTCAGCTCGCCGCGCTGGCCGGCTCGGTCGTCGGCCGCTGGGTCCATTTCGATCCGCCGCGCTTGCGTTTGCTCGTCGCCTGCGGCGCCGCCGCGGGTATCACCTCCGCATACAGCGCGCCGATCGCCGGCGCGTTTTTCGTCACCGAGAT
>JBQCDS010000268.1:0-3724 GCA_051961035.1 Trinickia sp.
CTACACGCTCATGAAGCCTGCCAGCACGATGTTTCTGTGCTCTGTTGCGGAGATCCGGCTCTGGAAGATCGTGGACTTCATGTTGGGGGTTGGGCTCATGGTCTATGCCCTGGTCCAACTGGAAGTCCGCCCGGCGCTTCCAGCCGTCGCGCTCTGCGTGGTGCTGTCGCTCGCAGGACTGGCGGCGCTTTATGCCCTGTTCATAATCGCGATCTCCGCGTCCTTTCTGCTCGTGCGAATTCAAAACCTGACGAACGTACTGTTGTCGATGCTCGATTTTTCACGTTGGCCGATCGAGATGTTCACGCCTTGTTGGCGTCTCGTTTTCACCGTAGTCGTTCCGCTCGGTGTCATGACCTCTTATCCGGTGATGGCATTGCTTGGCATGCTGAATCTGCCTATGGCGGTGGTCTGCGTGGTGGTGAGCGCTGCGTTCTTTTGTGCCGCACGCCTCACCTGGCACCATACGATTCGACGATACGCCTCGGCCTCGAGTTGAAAGCGGGTCCGGAGGGCGGTCATGGTAAGGACTCCGGCGCTATGCGAGGGGCGTTTCGCGCGCTAGAAACGGCTAAATTGTTACCCGAAGCAGATGGTGTGGTCAGCGGCAATCCTTGGTTGGCTCTCGATTCACGAGCTTCCAGCCGACACCACGGCCGACAACATCCGTTCGACATACCGCCGGAATATGTCGACGTCAATATTTATAGTCAACATCAAGGGCAAGCCGATTACGAGGCCGCCCTGAAGACGGTGTCCGCTCTAGTGGACATGGACCCCGCTCAGAGCACGCCGGAGGGCGATCAACTGGAGATTCTGGCGATCCTCGTCGAAAAGTATGAGACCGAGCACTTTCCGATGGCAGCGCCAGTCCGGCGAGGACACGCTTGCATCAGGAGGCCGTGTCCTTTGCGAGGCCGGCGTCTGCCGTCTTTCCGACGCGCCTGAAGCAACGGTGCAGCCACTGTGCGAAATCGTCGACATAGGTGTATCCCACCGGAATCACGATCAGGCTGAGCAGCGTGGAAGCGATCAGACCGCCGATCACGACAATAGCCATCAGCTGGCGGAAACTGGGTTCCGCGCCGAGTCCGAGCGCGTTGGGCAACATGCCCGCGCCCATCGCGATCGTGGTCATCAGAATGGGCCGGGCCCGCTTGTGGCACGCGTCCATCAACGCCTTCAGCCGGCTCATGCCGCGCTCGCGTCGTGCAAGCAACGCGTACTCGACGAGCAGGATCGAATTCTTCGTCACGATGCCCATCAGCATCAGTAGCCCGATCAGCGCCAGCATCGAAAAGCTCATCCGCGTAGCCAGTAGCGAGAGCAGCGCTCCGCCGATCGACAACGGCAATGCGCACAGAATCGTGACCGGTTGCAGGAAGTCGTGGAACAGCAGCACGAGCACGGCGTACACGCAGAAGATGCCGATCGCCATCGCCAGGCCAAAGCTGCCGAACAGCTCGGTCCTGTGCTCGACTTCGCCTTCCTGCACCTCGCGGACGTCGGCGGGCAGATGTCGAAGCGCCGGCAAACGCTGTGCTTCGTTGCTAACTTCGCCGAGCGTGCGGCCATTGAGCTCGACAGACAACGTGACGTTGCGATCCCGGTCTATCCGGTCGATCTGCGACGGACCGCTGCCGAGCGACAACGCGCCGATCGAGGCCAAGGTCACGCTGCCGTGATCGCCTGCCACGCGTAGCTGGCCGATGGCATTCAAATCCTGCCGCAACGCCGAATCGATACGCGCACGGATCGCAACTTGCCGCCCGGGAAGATTCAGCTTGGGCAGTGTCGTCGAGTAGTCGCCGTAGGTGCCGATGCGCACGGCGTTCGCCGCGGCCTCAGCCGTCACACCCAGAGCAGCCGCGCGTGCAACGTCGCCCCGAAATTGCACTTCGGGGCGCTGCAACGCCGCGCTGGACGTGACGTTGCCGATGCCATGCAGCATTCGCAACTGTGTTTCCAGTTCGGCGGCTGCCGCGTCGAGCGAAACGGGATCGCTGCCGGCTAGCGTGATCTGCAGCTTTTCGCCGTTGCCGCCGTTGTTGACCGAGACGCGCACACCCGGCAGCTCGCGCAGCTTCTCGCGGATCGCATCCTCGACCGCCGGCTGCTTCTTGCTTCGATCGCCGCGAGGGACCAGATCGACGATGAGCGTCGAGCTGCGCGCGTCGGAAGTGCTGCTCGAGCCCGCAATCGGATCGCCGCCGCCGCTCGCGCTACCGACCGACGCAAAAATGCTCTTGACCTCGGGCAACTGACGGATCAGCGCTTCGGCCCGAAGCACGGTAGCGCGGCTCGATTCCAGCGTGCTGCCGGGCGCGAGTTCGAGCTTGACCTGCGTCTGCGATTTGTCCTGCGACGGAATGAAACCCGTCTTCAACGCGCCGATCAGCGCAAACGAAAGCACGAGGAACACGCCGACAGCTGCCATCGTCCTGCCTCGCTTGTCGAGGCAGGTGCTGACCCAGCGCAGATAGCGGGTCATCAGCGGGTCATCAGCGGGCCGTCATGGTCGGCGTGACTGGCTGCCTTCATCAGATAAGCGGCCATCATCGGCGTGAGCAGGCGCGCGACGAGCAGCGACATTACAACGGCCACTGACGCCGTCACACCGAACTGCCGGAAAATCAGCCCCGGAATGCCGGCCATGAACGCCGTCGGCAGGAATACGGCCACGAGCGTGAACGTCGTCGCGATGACGGCAAGGCCGATCTCGTCGGCGGCTTCCATCGCGGCCTGGAATGGGGTCTTGCCCATGCGCAGATGGCGCTCGATGTTTTCGATTTCGACGATCGCGTCGTCGACGAGCACGCCGATCACCAACGACAGTGCCAGCAGCGTAACCGTGTTCAACGAATAGCCGGCCAGATACATGAAGCCGAAAGTCGGGATGATCGATAGAGGCAGTGCCGCTGCGGAAAACAGCGTAGCTCGGGCGTCCCGCAAGAACCAGAAGACCACCATGATCGCGAGGAGGCCGCCCTCGATCAGCATGCTCATCGAGCCTTCGTAGTTGTCTTCGATCGGCGTCACGGTGTTACTCGCCTCGACGAGGCGCACTTCCGGATGCGCGGCGGCAAACGCAGCGGCGGCGCGGCGCACTTCGCGCAGCACGGTGACGTCCGAATTGCCCTTGGTGCACGTGATCTGCACGCCGACAATCGGCTCGCCGTTCAGGTACGCGTAGGTCGTGCGGTCCGCAGCGCCGTCGAAGACGCGGGCGATCTGATCGATCCGCACGCGCCGGCCGTCGCCCGTGGTGATGGTCAGGGCCGCGATGTCCTGCACGGAACCCATGCCGACGAGGGTGCGAGCCGATTGCCGCTGGCCGCCGATATCGCCCTGCCCGCCGGAGCGATCGCGCTGCATGGCCTTGAGCTGGTTCGACACGGCTTCCGCGGTCAGGCCCAGGCCCGCCATCAGCGCGGGATTCAAATCTACATGCACTTCGCGGTCGATTCCGCCGATGCGTTCGACCTTCGATACGCCTTTGACGGAGAGCAGCGCTCAATGCGGATCTCGTCCCCAAAGCACTTTGCACGCGTTGAGCTTAGGCCGTGCGACCGCGAACCACGGTTGAGCAACCAAGCTCGCAGGATTTTCCGCCAGCGCCGCCAATTGCTCATCCGAGGCCGAACTGACCAACGCATCCGTCAAGCACCCACAAACCAGTTTCACGGTATCGAAGTCGCGCATGCCGTGGTTGTACCGGGCCTTC
>JBQCDS010000269.1:0-2263 GCA_051961035.1 Trinickia sp.
GCAGTTGGGAAAGTACGCTTTATTTGTTTTCCAACGAATATCACGTGCCTGTACTGCCGCCCGCTGTGGCTGCCGTAATGGGCGCCGGGGGCGAGTTGATCTTTCCTGTAATGCTCTTGCTCGGCTGGCAAAGCCGCTTCGCCGCGGCAGGATTATTCGTCGTCAACCTGGTCGCGGTGATGTCTTATCCGGGTTTGGAGCCTGTGATGATCAAAGATCATGTCCTCTGGGCTGTCCTTATCGCCTTCTTGTTCTTCCACGGTACTGGCCGGTGGTCGTTGCATAGAATCTTTCAGCGGACGAAGATCGCAGTGTTGACCTCATGATCGTCGGGCGCACGCGACCCGGCTCGGCCGGGCGCATGTTTCGCCAAAAGGCTGCGATAGGTCTTGCTCTGTGCTGGCCCGCTACTCGGTCATAGGGTTGCGGGCCGGCAAAAACTAATGCTATGCGAAGAGCGCTTCAACGTTTTCGGGCGGGCGACCGATTACGGCGCGACCGTTGCGGACGACGATGGGACGCTGCAACAAAATCGGATTCGACTGAATTGCGTCATAGAGTTGATCGTCGCTCAACGATTGATCGCCGAGTCCGAGGTCTTGATAGGCCGCCTCGTTGTCACGAATCATGTCTCTGACAGAGCCGCCCAACATCTTGTGGAGAGCCTTGAGTTCGTCGATCGAAAGCGATTCCTTGAGGTACTCGATGACTTTCACTGGCTCACCGGTTTGATTAAGCCGATCGTTGACGAGTTCACACGCGCCTCGTGATTTCGAGCAGCGGGGATTGTGGTAGATCGTGATCATAGGTGCGGGCCGATTGGATAGGATCTGGCATTTTACGGGGCTTTCGCCCGAGGGGGCGGGCGGCGGGGCGATCCCCGCATATCGTGCTGGACGGTTGGCGCGCATCATTGACATAGTCACATCGTTTCCCTCAACAAGCGTGGGCATAGCTGCTACCGGAGAACCTTGGAACGCCAAGGTTTATGCGCGTAAAGACGCTGGGGCAGGCTTGCCTCCGCCATGTCAGGTTCGAAGAACTATGTCTAATCGATCGTGCCGCATCGGTTCGTGCTGAGAGCTTTGACACAACCTTTCGCGCAGGAGGTGTGAATACCGACGTTTATGCGCATAAAGACGGGGCCAAGCTTGCCTCGGCTATGTCATGCCGGAAAAACTGCTTTTCAGCCGGCCGTGCCGCATCCAATCGCGATGGGCGCATGCGCATAACCACCGGCGGAGGAATTGGGAGATTCGACGTTCATTCCCCTACCGCAGGGGTCGGACACGCCGACGTTTATGCGCATAAAGCCGCGGGGCCAAGCTTGCCTCCGCCATCTCTGTCCGAGGAACCGCTCTCTATAGCCGACTCCGAGGGCCGCGAACGGCCGCAGCCCCGTCTATGATTCCCACCCGCCTTCGTCGCCGGAAAAAGCAATGCTTCGGCGGGCGGCATCTCACAAGCCTTTCGCCTCGCGTTCAACGACGGCTCACGGCTCTTCAGTGCCGGCTTGCCCGTGTGTTTTCCTTTGCGCGCCAATCGTTTCGCGCGTACTGCCGACATTGCGCCCAACGACCTTCGCGGATACCGGACGAACGCCTTAGCTCCCCGCGCTGGCGCTGAACTCGCCGCCCGCACCAGCGACTGCAATCTTCGCTGTCGCTGTCGGCGGCGCGCGTTTATGCGCATAAACCATAGGCCGAACGGCTAATTCGTGGCGATATCGCGACGAAATCATTGAAAATAAAAATTCACGCGGTAGAATTCGTCGATCTGTTAAGGAGCGAAAAAATTGGCAGCGGAAATCGTCGCGGTAACTCAACAGAAGGGCGGGGTAGGCAAAAGCACGATCGCCATGCATCTCGGCGCTGCTTTTCATGAGAAAGGGAAGCGCGTCCTCGTAGTGGACGCGGACGGTCAAAACACGCTTGTGCACTGGGCCAGCGCTTCCGCCGACGGCGAAACCGGTATCCCGTTTCCGGTGGTGAATCTCTCGGAAGCGGGCGGACAGATCCATCGCGAGATCAAGAAGTTCATTGGCGATTACGACGTAATCGTCGTCGACTGCCCACCGTCTATTACCGAGAAGGTTTCGGGCGTCGTACTACTCGCAGCCTCGATTGCCGTTATCCCAACCTCGTCTTCGCCGGCTGATTATTGGTCCAGCATAGGCCTGGTCAAGCTTGTCCAACAGGCTCAAGTCATGAACGAAGACTTACGCGCGGTGTTCCTGCTGAACAAGACCGAAGAGAAGCGCATG
>JBQCDS010000270.1:0-7779 GCA_051961035.1 Trinickia sp.
CCTACCTCCGTCGCCCTCGTCGTTGCCCCCCGCGGCTCCGCTACCGCCCGGCGACAAGCTCGCCGCGATAGCGCCGAGGCCGACCGAGCCGAGCCCGACCGAGCCGAGCCTGACCGAGCCGAGCCTGACCGAGCCGAGCCTGACCGAGCCGAGCCTAACCGAGTCGAGCCTAACCGAGTCAAGCCTAACCGAGTCAAGCCTAACCGAGCCGGGCCTAACCGAGCCGGGCCTGACCGAGCGGAGCCTGACCGAGCCGCCGCTCGGGCCGCCTGGCTCGACCGATGTGCTATCGACCTCGAACGCCACCGATACGCCCAGTGCGGCATCGCGCGCCTCGTCCGACACGCTGGAATCGGCCTCCGCGATCGCTTCAACTGCGACGGTGGACGCGCCTCGCGAGACGACGCATGAAGCGGAAGCTGCACAGGCCAGAAGCTCGGCCGTCGCGGAGACGGCAGCGCAAGAGCAGGCGGCGCAAGAGCAGGCGGCGCAAGAGCAGGCGGCGCAAAGCGCCCGCGCGGCGGCAACGCCGGGCGGCGCGCGCGTGCCCGGCGCGCCGCCGCCTGGCTTCGGCATGCCGCCGGATTTCGATACGCCGCGCCCGCCGCCCGCCAGCACCGTCGCGCAAACGCAGCCGGCGTACTTGCGGCAGAACGACTCTGCATGGTCGGTCTTGGGCCGTACGATCGCGGCACGTGCGCGGCAACTGTTCGATCGGGCCGGGCAGCGTATTACGCAGCGCACGCTGCGCATCGGCGTCTCCGCTCGAATCTTTCACCCTGAGCCCGGTGCGCGGGGGTTGCGCGGCAAGACGTTGCAGTACCTAGAGGAGTCAGTCGCACATTGGGTCATGTCGCGCGACGTGATGGTCTTCATGATTCCGACGGTTGGCCACCAGGGGATGCTGCATCCCAGCAACATCCGGCTGCGCGATTACGCGAAACATCTCGACGGGCTGCTGCTGCAAGGCGGCGCCGACGTCTCGCCGCAAACGTATGCCGCGAGCGACATGCGGCCGGAATGGCCCGGCGATCGCGTGCGCGACATGTACGAGCTCGAGTTGCTCTACGAATTCATCGAATCGGGCAAGCCCGTGCTCGGTGTGTGTCGCGGATGCCAACTCATCAATGTCGCGTTCGGCGGCACGCTCTATCAAGACATCGCCACGGAAGTGCCGACAGCCGGTGTTCACGTCAGCGAGTTCTACGACCAGCACCGGCACTCGGTGCGCTTTCCCGACGGCTCGACGCTGGCGAGCATGTTCCCCGGCCGCCGCGAGGCAGTGGTCAATTCCATCCACCACCAAGCAGTGAAATCGCTCGGGCGCGACTTGAACATCGAGGCCGTTTCGGCGGGCGATGGTCTGATCGAGGCCGTGCGCTACCGGCGCGCGCCGTTCGTGGTGGGGGTGCAGTGGCACCCCGAATTTCACCGCGCGGGGGGACCGGAACTGCTCGACTGCACGCCGATTCTCGACACGTTCCTACGTGCGGCGCGCGAGACGCGGTTTTGAGCGCTGCCTCGCCGCTCGGCGCCCGCTGCATGCGGCCGCGAGCACTGGCGAGGCTCGCCGATGCGGCTTCGCATCGCCTTCATGTTCGACGCAAAAAGTGTTGACACGATTCAGCGGTTTATACATAATCTCGCTTCTCCGGTGCACACGGCTTTGTGTGTGAATCCGAGAAGCAAATCGAGAAGCAAACTGCGGGAGTAGCTCAGTTGGTAGAGCGCAACCTTGCCAAGGTTGAGGTCGCGAGTTCGAGACTCGTCTCCCGCTCCAGTTTTCGATGCGGCGTGACGTACGGAGCGATCCGGCGATGTGTCGTGCAGTAGGTAGTAGGTAGCACGTAGGAATATGCGGGAGTAGCTCAGTTGGTAGAGCGCAACCTTGCCAAGGTTGAGGTCGCGAGTTCGAGACTCGTCTCCCGCTCCAGGTTCTAGGGGAAGCTGAGCTTCCCTTTTTGTTGAGCGGCCCACGCTGGCCGGCTGAACCGATCACCCGGGACGTTGCGCAATGGTGCGGCGTCGATGCTCCGGTAAATCCGCTTTCGGCGCGATAGCAAAGCGGTTATGCAGCGGCCTGCAAAGCCGTGTAGGCCGGTTCGACTCCGGCTCGCGCCTCCAAGACAAAACCCTGACCAGCTTCGGCTCGTCAGGGTTTTTCGTTTATGGCGTTCACCGCTCACGGCGTGTATGGCCGTTCATGGCGTGTATGGCGTGTTTGGCGTGTATGGCGTGTTTGGCGTGTATGGCGTTCTCGCGAATCGGCCGCCCGCCGTCGTCCTCACTTACACCCCGATCCCCGTCGCGCCGAAGGCGCGCCACCCCAGCACGCGGACGCTATTGCGACGACCACGCCAGCAGCTTGATGCCCGTCATTCCAAACGCCACGGCGAGGCACCCTTCGAGTGTGCGGCGAGCACGCATGTAAAAGCGGCGCGCCGAATCCATCGAAAAAAGGAACGCGTATCCGCTGAACACACATGAGCCGATCAGTGCACAGCCCGGGATCACGGCCGCATGCGAGGATGCGGAACGGTTGGACGACAGCGCGACGATCGACACCCAGACCAAAACCGCCTTCGGATTCGTCAAGTGAAGCAGAACGCCCCTGACGTAAAGCCCTTTGAGCGTCGCGGGGCGAGACGTCTTCGATGACGCTGCAACGTTCGCGGAAAGTGCCGTGCGTCCGGATTTATAGGCGAGCCATAGCAGATAGACGCCCCCAAAAATCTTGATCGCGACCATGAGATGCGAATAGGCGATCAAGGCGGCGGAGACGCCAACGGTGGCAACCGTCGCCCAAAACATCGACCCTGTCATTACGCCCACCGCAAATGCCAGCGCCGCTTTTCGACCGCTGTTGGCCGCAATCGACATGATCGCGAGATTGCTCGGCCCGGGACTGACCGTACCGACGAAATACGCCGCATAGGCGAGCAGCAGATTGGCCGAGAAAAAGGAATCGCCGGACATGGTGGGCACTCTGAACGCTGAATGGAAGGAAAAACGTCGCGCCATTGTGACCCATTGCACGGCGCCCGCCATGATCAGTTGCCCGGGATTTGGCCGGGCCAGTTCCGGGAATCGTCGGCGAATCTGGTGGATCGTCAGCGAATCGGCGAATCGGCGAATCGGGCCGCGCTACTGTTCCTCGGTTCGCTTGCTTTGCTTGTATGCGGCCTCGGCGAGCATCGCCTCGCCAATTTGCCGCTGTTCGCGTGCGCACAGCGCCTCGCCTGCCCCTTGAATGTCGCGAATCTCTTTGTTCTGGCCGAGTTTGCTCTTGCCGATCAATCGCGTAATGTCGATTTGCAGACCGACGATCGATCGGAGCAGCGTATCGATGTAGTCGCTCGGCGCGTCTCCCATTTTCCATGGCGCGGGCTCGGACGCTTCGTGCGTGCGCGTGAGCCGGGCAACCACGCCGCGGACGTATTGCTCGTCATCGCGAATCGTGATGCGCCCATACGCGTGCACGACGATGTAATTCCACGTCGGCACTTGCCGATGCGCCTCGTGCTTGCTGGGATACCAATTCGGCGAGATATAGGCATCGCCCGCGCGAAAAATGACGAGCACCTCGTCGCCGTTCGCGACGTCCTGCCAAACCGGATTGGCCCGTGCGACGTGCGCGCGCAGCGTGCCCAAGTTGCCTTCGGCCGAGGCGAGCTCGAATGGGATATGGTTCGCGTCGAGCCCGCTCTTGCCGTGCGTTACCAGTGTGCCGAACGGATGCTGAGCAATACGCGAATGCAGGACTTCCTTGCGGGATTCGTTGAAATCGGCGGGTATGTACATGGCGGTTCGGCAAATGGGGCTGCGCTGTCGCAAGTCGACGCCACGGCGCGGCAAAAAGGTGGGTGAAAACCGGCTTATCCTACCGCACGCCGAAATAGCGTTGGCAGCATTGCGCGATTTTTGGGAGTTCCCGTAGGCCGTACATGCCCGCACACGCTGCGCAAATCGAGAGAGCGGCGCGCCGCTTCGCCGCTGTCAGTGCCGATGCGGTGAAGGCCTGTTAAGGCAACAGTGCCGCCACGCGCTCGAAGCCCGCTTGATACTCGCTGACGAGCTCGCTTGCGATGCGCTGGAGCGTGCCATGTTCGGCCTGCAGTGCACGATCGACGCCCGGCTTGATTTGGCCGATGCAGACCTCGTCCGGCAAATCCGGGCCCTCCCAGGTGCTTGCGAATGCCGTGTGCTTGCTTTGTGTCGTGAGGCGCGCGGGATGGCGGATATTGATGCGCGGCAGTGCGAATGCCGCCGCGACGACTCTGCCATGGAGACTGCTGCCGCAATAAGCGCGGCTGCCCGAGATCAGCGCGCAAATGTCCCAAACGTTCGGCGACGTCATGATGTGCACCGAAGGTGTGCGCATGAACTGCCGCGTTCGCTCAAGCACCTCCAAGCTGTCGTGCCAGGGTGCAATGCCGGCACGGAAAAAAGCGATACCGACGTCATGCTCCGCAGCCGCGCTATCGAGCTGACCGGCGATTGCTTCGAGCGTGCGGTCGTCGCCGAAGTCCGCACTGAATTGCACGGCGAAATAGCCGTTCGGGCATGCGTCGCTGATTGCCGAAACGGCTTCGGCGCCCGTGTGATCGCGGATGACATCGCCGAACAGCGCGGCAACCATGACTGCGGGATCAGGCAGGAGCCGCGCGTCGAGTCCCGCGTCGTTCAGCGTGTGCTGTGTATAAGCGTCGCGAACCGTGACGAAGTCGGCGTGGCGAAGCGCTTGCATGACCTCGGCAAACATGAACGGGTCAAGGTGTTCGAGGTCGACGCCGCCAACCGCGTTGAAGATGACCTTGCGCGCGCGTGGGCATTGCGTGTGGGAGAGCACGTAGGGTGCGCGTGACGATAGCCCGAATTGCCGTTGCGCCCATTGCGCGGGCTTTTGCGTCCACGCCGGATATTCGTTGATCCTGGCCGCGACTTGCTCCGCCGACGCGAGCATGACCGCCGCTTCCCAAGCATCGCAGGTCAGCAGCTCGCCACCGGCATGAACGATGTCGAACGGTTGATCGATGGGCGCGGAGGCGAGCGCGGATATGGATTCGACGAAGTGACCGCCGTATGGACGTAAATCGCATTCTCGCAATCCCGCGAACCGAATGCGCCGCCCCGGCAGCATACGGGCCGAGACGTGCGGAAAAAGGATGTCGCCAAAGTTGTGTCGATCGAATGCGCCGAAGAGGACGATTTCCGATCGAGGGTGATGTGTCGCGTCTGTCATGGGCTTGATCTCACAGCACGGCACGCCGGGCAGCGGCATGCGATCCATAGTGATGACCATGCTACGCGCCGCAGCAACATCGTCCGACTCGGCCGAACGGCCAATCTGCTTGCGATTGCCCTTGCTGGCATTTACCCCAATGTCGCGGGATAATCTTTCGGCTCCCCATTCAATTGAACGGATTTGCCGGATCTACCCATGACCGATTCCCCCCGCGACACGCACGAATTCATCGAATGGCGCTGGAAGCCGTTCGCCGCGCTTACCGCGATCGAGGTCTATGACATGCTCGAGGCGCGCAACGCCGTATTCGTCGTCGAGCAAAATTGCGTCTACCGTGACATCGATGGCCTAGATAAAGACGCGTGGCATCTGTTCGCTTATTCGGCCGAAGCAACGGCGAACGGCTCGGGCGCGGAAAACGACCCAAGCAACCCAAACGCCGCATTCAACGATTGCCCGCAAGCGCCCGCGTTGGCCGGCTACCTGCGCGTGTTGCTGCCCGATGCGACCGATGCCGACATTCGCATCGGGCGCGTGCTGACGAGCCCCAACTTCCGTCGTATTGGCCTAGGCAGCGCAATATTGGAACAAGCCCTGAAGCATATTCTGGCGCAGTGGCCCACGGCCGCCATCAAGCTGCACGCGCAGGCGCATCTGCAAATGTTTTATGGCGCTTTCGGCTTCGAGCCGATTTCCGACATCCACGACGACGACGGCATTCCGCACATTTGGATGCGGTCCGCCTGACGGTCAGTTCGCTCGCGCCGGGCTCGGCTCGGGTGCTGGGTCACGCGCCGGCGTCTGCATGCGCTCCTCGACCAACCGTTCGCGTGTCGATAGCCTCATCCAGTGTCGCAGTGCGATGAGGGCACCGAACACGCTCATCATCGAGCCGGGAATCCACAGCAGCAACCCACCGATCTGCTGATCGCGAATGGGGCTGATCCACGTGAAAGCGCGGCCACAGATCGAGTAGATCGGGTAGAGCTCGCGCGGAGTAAAGAAGATGAGCGCGCCAAGCACGATTTGCGGCGGAATGGCGGCAACGACGATCATGATCCGCCGCCCCGGTGCCAGCCGTGCGGGCGGCGCGGGCCGTGGATCGAGCACAAGCCACCAGAAGAGCAGGCCGTCGATCACCATGCTCCAATTCATCACGCGATAGAGCCGCCAGTCGAGCATCGCCTTGAAGTGAATCGGCGAGAGCAGCCAAAAATAGATCAACCCCACGAACAGCAGAACGGCCACGACAGGGTGGAAGAGGATGGCGCACACCGCCCGCGCGGGCTTCGTGCGAACGGCTGGACCGATGAAGCGCTGGCGCCATTTGAACGGGATGCCGGCGCGCAACGCGGCGCCAGGATACGACCACGCGATGAAGAACGGCCCGAGGTGGTGCAGCACGAGGTGCTGCAAGCGATGCATGAAGAACTCATGCTCGAAGAAGTAGTCGAGCCGCGTATGCAACGCGATGTAGAGCGCGGTGAGCCCGAACCAAAATGACACCTGGCGCGGCAGCGATACGCGCGCGTGTCGCACGCCGCGCGCATAGAGAATCGCCGCCAGGAGTACGGAGATGACGACCGTCGGCGACGGTTCCCACGGATCGAGCCAGTAGAGCAGATTCATCGCGACTTCCGACTTACTTCGCCGTGCCGGGCGATTTGACGGCGAACGGTGTGTCGAGCGTCTCGCCGTCCGAGAATTTCAGTTTCAAATGCACGGTATCGCCGGGCGCGATCTTTCGCGTAGGCGCTTCGAGCATGACGTGATAGCCGACCGGCGCGATCGCGAGGCTGCCCTGCGCCGGGATCGTGACTTTATCGACCATGACCATGTTCGTCGACGAGCCGTTCGACACTGTCCTGTGCAGCATGGCGCTGCCGTAATCGGGGCTCGTGATCCCGGTTAGCTCGATGTTCTTCGCGCTCGCGTTCGAGAGCGTGACATAACCGGCCGCCGGAAGGTTGCTCGGGAGCCAGCGAACCCAGGCGTTCGTCGCCGTGATCGTGTGGGCGCTCGCCGCATGCGCGGGCGCACCGAGCGCGCACGCGCCGAACAGCGTCGCGGCCGTCGCGGCGGCGCGCAGTGCATTGAATCGAGATTTCATCGGCATGATTCGAACCGTTCGTATTCGTTGATGGATTGGCGTCTCAGGCGTCTTGCTCGATCACGCGTTGCAGGTCGTGCGCGATGGCGTCGGGCGAGGCGTCGCTCGTCGCCAACAGCCGCGCGCGCCCGTCGCGGTCGAAGATATAGACGGCCGAACTGTGCGTCACTTCGTAGCTGCCGTTCGGGTCGCGCTTTTCCATTTGATACGCGACACGATAGCGCTTCGCGAGCGATTCCACCTGCGAGTCGGTGCCTGTCAGGCCCCGAATGTGCTGCGCGTCGAACGCGGCGACATAGGCATGCAGCGCCTGTGGCGTATCGCGCGCCGGATCGACGGAAATGAACAGGATGCGCACTTGCTTGGCGTCCGCGGCCGGCAACTTCTGGATGACTTGCATCAGCCGGGCCATCGTTTCCGGACA
>JBQCDS010000271.1:0-2596 GCA_051961035.1 Trinickia sp.
AGGGTTATAGCCTGGAGGCGCCGTTTTATCACAGCGAGGACATCTTCGCGCTCGATATGGAAGCGATCTTCCACAAGCACTGGATTCACGTTGCCGTCGAACCGGATATTCCCGAGCCCGGCGATTATGTGACCGTCGAGTTGGCAGGCGAGTCGGTGTTGGTCGTGCGCGACGACGACATGTCGGTGCGTGCGTTCCACAACGTCTGCCGCCATCGAGGCGCACGCCTGTGCAACGAAGACAAAGGCACGGTCGGCAACATCGTCTGCCCGTACCATAGCTGGACGTACAACCTGAGCGGCCAGTTGATGTTCGCCGAACACATGGGCGAGAAGTTCGACCGTTGCAAGCACAGCTTGAAGTCGGTCCATGTCGAAAGCTTGGGCGGCCTGATTTTCGTTTGCTTGGCCGATGAACCGCCGGCCGATTTCTCGGTTATGCGCGCGGCAATGGAGCCGTATGTGCTGCCGCACGATCTGCCGAACTGCAAGATCGCGGCCCAGGTCGACATCATCGAGGAAGGCAACTGGAAGCTGACGATGGAAAACAATCGCGAGTGCTATCACTGCGTCGCGAACCATCCCGAGCTGACGGTTTCGCTTTACGAATACGGCTTCGGCTATCAACCGTCGCCCGCGAACGCCGAGGGCATGGCCGCCTTCGAACGTACCTGCGTCGAGCGCGCCGCGCAGTGGGAAGCGATGAGCTTGCCGTCGGTCGAATTGGAGCGTTTGAGCGACGTCACGGGCTTTCGCACGCAGCGCTTGCCGCTCGATCGCGGCGGCGAATCTCAGACGCTCGATGCCAAGGTCGCATCGAAGAAGCTGCTCGGCGAATTCAAACGCGCCGATCTCGGCGGCCTGTCGTTCTGGACGCAGCCGAACTCGTGGCATCACTTCATGAGCGATCACATCGTGACGTTCGCGGTCATTCCCCTGTCGGCCGGCAAGACGCTCGTGCGCACGAAATGGCTGGTGCACAAGGATGCCGTAGAAGGCGTCGATTACGACGTCGAGAATCTGACGGCCGTATGGAACGCAACGAACGCGCAAGATCGGACACTCGTCGAATACTCGCAGCGCGGCACGGGCAGTAGCGCCTACGAGCCCGGTCCGTATTCGCCGTTCACCGAAGGCCTCGTGGAAAAGTTCTGCGATTGGTACATCCGCCGCCTGGGCGCGCACGTAGGCGCCTAGCAAGATAAGTGACGAGGCATGACATGATGCGAGACGCGCAAACTTTCGAGCCGCAAGACGGGCGTGTCACGCGCCCTGAATTTTGGGGCGCGCTCGGTGCGACATGGACGAGCGACGCGGAGGAAACGCTTGTCTGCTGCCAAGTTCGGCAGGAAACGCACGACGTGAAGAGCTTTTTCTTCATGTCGCGCGAAGGACGCACGTTCTCATTCGAGCCGGGGCAATTCATCACGCTCGAACTTGAAATCGACGGCGAGACGATCAACCGCTGCTATACGATTTCGTCCGCGCCGACGCGGCCTCACACCATTTCGATCACGGTCAAGCGTGTGCCGGGCGGCAAGGTATCGAACTGGCTGCACGATAATGTGCGCCCGGGCGATTCCGTGCGCGTGCTGGGGCCGGCCGGTGAGTTCACCTGCGCGCGGCATGCCGCTCGAAAGTATTTGTTTTTGTCGGCGGGCTCCGGCATTACGCCGCTGATGTCGATGAGCCGATCGCATCACGAGCTCGGCGAGGATCGCGACATCGTCTTCGTGCACAGCGCGCGCACGCCGGACGACATCATCTTCGCGCGCGAACTCGACCTCATTGCCGCCAACCATCAGCACTTCCGGACATCGTTCGTTTGCGAGCGCCTCGGGCAGCGCACCGATTGGCCGGGCATCACCGGGTTTCTCACGCTGCCGCTGCTGCGCCTGATCGCACCCGACTTCATGGAGCGTGAGATTTTCACGTGCGGCCCGGCGCCGTATATGAAGGCCGTGCGCGATCTGCTCGACGAAGCGGGGTTCGATCGTACGCACTACCACGAGGAAAGCTTCTCGTTCGATGCGTTGCCGCCCGCCGAGCAGGCTGCCGCATCGGAAGGCGCGGGCGGCGCAGCCGCTGAGGCCGAGGCGGACGGTGCCGCGAAATTCTCCGTGACGTTCGCGAAGATGCGTCGCGACATCGAATGCGGCGCCAGCGAACACGTGCTCGATGCGGCCAAGCGCGCGGGCGTGCGGCTGCCCGCATCGTGCACACAGGGCATGTGCGGCACCTGTAAGGTCAAGCTCGTCTCGGGGCAGGTGGATATGCGCCATAACGGCGGTATTCGTCAGCGCGAGATCGATCAAGGCATGGTGTTGCTTTGCTGTAGTAAGCCACTTAGCGATCTAGTCGTCGACAAATAGTTGCAAACTGTCGTCGTTGGCGGACAAACCGATGTCGGAAAGTCCACTCACCGACGATTTATGACTAGTCACACTAAGCCCGATTCACCGCACCGCGGATGGACGACCAGGAGACATGACCATGAAGCTTTTCAAACAGTTGATGCTGACGGCCGCGATCGGCGCGGCAATCGCGAGTGCGGCGCCGGCGTTTGCCGGCGGCAAGCCGACGATCAAGATCGGCTA
>JBQCDS010000272.1:0-13372 GCA_051961035.1 Trinickia sp.
CAAAAGAAAAGGGCGCGCGAGCGCCTTTTTCTTTAACGCGAGCCGCTTTTTTGCCAACAAGCTCGGCGGCGGCATACGCCGCGGCCGGCGCAAGCGGATGCCATCGTCGTCGCAGGCGCGTATGCTGACGAGCAAACGCGAACCCATCGAACATCATGCTAAAACCGCCAAAGATTCCCGAGTCGGTGCTCGTCGTCATCTACACGCCGCAACTCGATGTGCTCATCATCGAGCGCGCCGATCGCCCTGAGTTTTGGCAATCGGTGACCGGCTCTAAAGACCGTCTGGACGAACCCCTCCTCGAAACGGCAGTGCGTGAAGTGGCCGAAGAGACGGGCATCGTCATCGGCGGGCCGTTCGTACCCATGGATGCGCTCGTCGATTGGGGCGAATTCATCGAATACGAGATTTATCCCATCTGGCGGCATCGCTACGCCGAAGGCGTCACGCGCAACGTCGAACATTGGTTTGGCCTGGAGGTGCCCTCCCGGCTCGAGATTACGCTCGCGCCGCGCGAACACACGGCCCATCTTTGGCTGCCTTACGAGCAGGCGGCGGCGCGCTGCTTTTCTTCGTCCAACCGCGATGCGATCTTGCAATTGCCACGGCGGCTTCGCGCGGGCAATCCGCCAGGGGCTGAATCGCTGTCACCGCAGCCGCGCACGGGCGCATGACATCACGCGGTACGCGGCGCCTCGTGCGCATTGGCGCCGCGCTCGTCTCGCGGCGGCGCGGCGCGCGGCTGGCTTTCACGGCCGGCAATGAAGTGCGGCTGTTCGGCAGCGGCGCCGATTACTTCGCCACATTGATCGGCCATGTCGACGCGGCGCAAGAAAGCGTCGTGCTCGAAACCTACATTTTCCGCGACGACGATTCCGGCCGCGCCGTCTCCGACGCGCTCGTGCGCGCCGCCGCACGCGGTGTGCGTGTGCGCGTCATCACGGATGCCCTAGGAACCGGGCGCCTCCGCCTCTTCGACGAATGGAGCGCGGCCGGCGTCGAACATCGCATCTACAACGCCGGATGGTTCGGTCTCGGCTTCCTTGGCCGCTTTGGCTTGTCGCGCACGCATCGTAAGCTCGCGCTCGTCGACGAGCGCGTCGCGTTTTGCGGTGGCATCAACATCGTCGACGACTTCGCGGCGGCAGGTGGCCGTCTGCCAAGAGCACGCTGGGATTTCGCCGTGGAGCTGAGGGGGCCGGTCGTTGCCCGTGTCAGCGCCGCGCTGGATACGCAATGGCGGCGCCTGGCGCTCGGCCACCGCCCTTACGCGGCTTCGGTGTCGCGCGCGCTTGCGCTGCGTGCGTCAGCGACGGCCACGGGGGCCGCCGCTCCGGCACGTGCCTCCGCGCAGGCGTCGGAACAGGCACTCAAGGATCCAAGCGTCGCGTTCATCGCACGTGACAACTTCGTGAATCGACGCGCGATCGAGAAAGCGTATCGGGTCGCCATCGGCCGCGCCCGCCATGAAATCTTGCTGGCCAACCCGTATTTCGTACCGGGGCGCAAGCTGCGGCGCGCGCTCGTGGCGGCGGCTCGACGCGGCGTGGATGTGCGTTTGCTGATTGGCCGCAAGGAATTCGTCGCGCTCGATCATGCGGTGCCGTATCTCTACCAAGCGCTCTTGAGCGCGGGTGCGCGGATCGCCGAATACGAAAAGACCATCCTTCACGGCAAGGTGGCCGTTGTCGATTCGAACTGGGCGACGATCGGTTCATCCAACCTCGACGCGCTCAGCCTCGTGCTGAACAACGAAGCGAACGTCGTGCTGATCGAGCATGCCGAAATCGGACAATTGCGCGAGGCCATCCTGACCGCATTCGACGAGGCTCGCCCGATCGACCCCGCCTGCTACGCGGCGCGTCCTTGGCCCGAGCGTTTCACGAGTTGGTTCGCGTACGTGGCCTACCGCGCCGTGATGAAGCTGCTGACGGTCGGCCGCTACGATTAGCGCGAATCCATGGGCGTCGAGACTCGTGCGTGCGCGTTGTTAAGCACGCACTTAGCGTCATGCGTGCTCGTGCTTGCGGGGACAGGATGCTAGCCGCTCAGTTAGATTCGGGTTTCTAATAAAGTCCTTGTTTCGCGAGCGGCCGCGCTCAATAATAGTACGGCCGTTCTATTTTTGATTGCACAGCCAAAAAAACGGTACATAGAGGCCATGCGAAAAGGTGAACAAACGCGCGCAGCGATTCTCGATGCAGCGCTCGATCTGGCAAGCCGCGACGGGCTCGAGGGGTTGACGATCGGCTTGCTTGCCGAGCGCATGCAAATGAGCAAGAGCGGAGTCTTCGCGCACTTCGGGTCGCGCGAAGACTTGCAAGTCGAGGTCGTGCGCGAATACCACCGCCGGTTCGAGGAGGAAGTGTTCTTTCCGAGCCTGCGCGAAGCGCGCGGCTTGCCCAGGCTGCGGGCAATGTTGGGCCGTTGGATGGAAAAGCGCATCCAGGAAGTGATGACCGGGTGCATCTACATCAGCGGCGCGGTGGAATATGACGACCGGGGCGACAACCCGGTGCGCGAGCAGCTCGTTCAGAGCGTCTCGATTTGGCGGGCGGCATTGCTGCGGGCTATTTCGCAAGCCGTCGAAGAAGGGCATTTGCGCTCGGATACCGATCCGAACTTGATGCTTTTCGAACTGTATAGCTTCACGCTCGGTCTGCACCACGACGCGCGCTTTTTGCATCTGCCCGATGCCGAGCGTCTAACGTGGGCCGCGCTGGAAAAAACGATTGTTTCGTATCAGAGCGCTCAGAGCGAGAGCCGCTAGTAGTTTGAAGTTCGTAGGTCGACGACCGGCGCACCGACACGCTAAACGGCTTTATCTCTACCGCAGCAAACCTTTGGAGGAAGTCATGGGTCAGTACGCCGCGCCGCTGCGCGACATGCAATTCGTGCTGCACGAACTGCTGAATGTCGAAAACGAAGTCAAAGGCATGCCGAAGCACGCCGATCTCGATGCCGACACGATCAACCAAGTGCTCGAGGAGGCCGGCAAGTTCTGCGCGGAAGTCCTCTTTCCGTTGAACCAAAGCGGCGACGAGGAAGGCTGCACCTATGCCGGCGACGGCGTGGTGACGACGCCCAAGGGTTTCAAGGAGGCGTACCGCCAGTACGTCGATGCAGGCTGGCCGGCGCTCGGCTGCGACCCGCAATACGGTGGACAAGGGTTGCCCGCGTTCGTGAACAACGCGCTCTACGAAATGCTGAACTCGTCCAACCAGGCGTGGACGATGTACCCGGGCCTCTCGCACGGTGCCTACGAGTGCTTGCATGCGCACGGCACGCCCGAGCAGCAGCAGGTCTACCTACCGAAGCTCGTGGAAGGCAAATGGACGGGCACGATGTGTCTGACCGAGCCGCATTGCGGCACGGATCTCGGCATCTTGCGCACCAAGGCCGAATCGAACGGCGACGGCTCGTATCTGATCACCGGAACCAAGATTTTCATCTCGAGCGGCGAACACGATCTGGCCGAGAACATCGTCCACCTCGTGCTCGCACGCCTGCCCGATGCGCCTCCCGGAACGAAGGGCATATCGCTCTTCGTCGTGCCGAAGTTCGTTCCGAACGAAGCCGGCGAACCGGGCGAGCGCAACGGCATCAAGTGCGGCTCCATCGAGCACAAGATGGGCATCCACGCGAATGCCACCTGCGTGATGAATCTGGACAACGCGCGCGGCTGGCTCGTCGGCGAGCCGAACCGAGGCCTGCAAGCCATGTTTGTGATGATGAACGCGGCGCGGCTCGGTGTCGGCATGCAAAGCCTCGGCTTGACGGAAGTCGCCTATCAGAACTCGCTCGTCTACGCGAAGGAACGTTTGCAGATGCGCTCGCTGACGGGCCCGAAGGCGCCCGGCAAGCCGGCCGACCCGATCATCGTGCACCCCGACGTGCGCCGCATGCTGCTGACGCAAAAGGCCTATGCCGAAGGCGCGCGCGCCTTCTCGTACTGGTCGGCTCTGCAGATCGACAAAGAGCTGTCGCACGCCGACGAAGGGCAGCGCAAGGTAGCGGCCGATCTCGTCGCGTTGCTGACGCCGATTCTCAAGGCGTTCCTCTCGGACAACGCCTTCGAGTGCACGAACCACGCGATGCAAATTTTCGGCGGCCACGGCTTCATCAAGGAGTGGGGCATGGAGCAGTATGTGCGCGATGCCCGCATCAACATGATTTACGAAGGCACGAACGCCGTGCAGTCGCTCGATCTGCTGGGCCGCAAGGTGCTCGGCGACATGGGTGCGAAGCTGCGCAAGTTCGGCAAGCTCGTGACGGATTTCGTCGAAGCCGAAGGCGTGAAGCCCGAGATGCAAGAGTTCGTCAACCCGCTCGCCGACATCGGCGACAAGGTGCAAAAGCTCACGATGGAAATCGGCATGAAGGCGATGGCCAACCAGGACGAAGTCGGTGCTGCGGCCGTGCCCTATCTGCGCACCGTGGGTCACCTGGTGTTCTCATACTTCTGGGCGCGCATGGCGCGTATCGCACTCGATCGCGAAGCATCGGGCGATCCGTTTTACAAGTCCAAGCTCGCGACGGCGCGCTTTTACTTCGCCAAGCTCTTGCCCGAGACGGCCAAGACGATCCGCGAGGCACGCGCGGGCTCGAAGACGCTAATGGAAGTGGACGAGGCGCTGTTCTAAGGCATTCGCCGAAAAGCGCGCGGCGCGTGACACGATGCGCCGCGCTGGAGCCGATTCAACGCGGTTCGACGACGGGCGGCGCCGCGCGCGACGCACGCATCGAATCCGCGAAAACGCATGACTCCCAGGAGGAACGACGTGAGCAATCTGATCATTCGCAAGGTGGCCGTGCTCGGCGCCGGCGTGATGGGCGCGCAGATCGCCGCGCACCTGATCAACGCCAAGGTGCCGGTGCTGCTGTTCGATCTTCCGGCCAAGGAAGGCCCGAAGAATGCGATCGCCTTAAAGGCGATCGAGAATCTGAAGAAACTATCGCCCGCGCCGTTCGGGGCGAAGGACGATGCCGGCTACATCGAGCCGGCGAACTACGAGGACGACATCGCCAAGCTCGGCGAATGCGACCTCGTCATCGAAGCGATCGCCGAGCGCATGGACTGGAAGCACGACCTATACAAGAAGGTCGCTCCGCATCTTGCGCCGCACGCAATCTTCGCCACGAACACGTCGGGCCTCTCGATTACTCAGTTGTCCGAAGGATTCTCCGACGAGCTGAAGTCGCGTTTCTGCGGGGTGCACTTCTTCAATCCGCCGCGCTACATGCATCTCGTGGAATTGATCCCGACAGCGCATACGCAGCCACACATTCTCGACGATCTCGAATCGTTCTTGACGAGCGTCGTCGGCAAGGGCGTCGTGCGAGCGAAGGACACGCCGAATTTCATCGCGAACCGCGTCGGCGTTTTCTCGATCCTGGCCGTTATCGCCGAAGCGCAGAAGTTCGGGCTGCGCTTCGACGAAGTCGACGATCTGACGGGTTCGCGTCTGGGGCGGGCGAAGTCCGCCACCTTCCGTACCGCCGACGTCGTCGGTCTCGACACGATGGCGCATGTCATCAAGACGATGCAGGACAACCTTCCGGACGATCCGTTCCTTCCCGTCTACGAGACGCCGGCCGTATTGGCCGCGCTCGTCGCAAAGGGCGCGCTCGGTCAAAAGACGGGCGGCGGTTTCTACAAGAAGGAAGGCAAGGCGATCAAGGTGCTGGACCCGAAGACGGGCGAGTACGTCGAGAGCGGCGCGAAAGCGGACGAGCTGATCGGCCGCATCCTCAAGCGCCCCGCCGCCGAGCGCCTGAAGCTGCTGCGCGAATCGGAACACCCGCAAGCGCAATTCCTGTGGTCGATCTTCCGCGACGTCTTCCACTACATCGCCGTCCATTTGGTGTCGATCGCCGACAATGCACGCGACGTCGATCTCGCGATCCGTTGGGGCTTCGGCTGGAACGAGGGCCCGTTCGAAGGCTGGCAGGCGGCCGGCTGGAAGCAAGTGGCCGAGTGGGTGCAAGAGGACATCGCGGCGGGCAAATCGCTCTCCAACGCGCCCTTGCCCTCGTGGGTGTTCGAAGGCGCCGTTGCCGAACAGGGCGGTGTGCATACGAATGAAGGCTCGTTCTCGCCTGCGGCGAACGCATTCGAGCCGCGCTCGACGCTGCCCGTCTACGGCAAGCAAGTGTTCCGCGCGCCCCTCGTGGGCGAAACGGGCGTGGAGCCGAAGGCCTACGGCAAGACGCTGTTCGAAACCGATTCGGTGCGCGCTTGGGTGGATGACCGGGCGGGCGAGGACGATGTCGTCATCGTCTCGTTCAAGACGAAAATGAACACGATCGGCCCGGGTGTGCTCGACGGTCTCTCGCAAGCGATCGAGCTGGCGGAGAAGTCGTACAAGGGCGTCGTGGTGTGGCAGCCCACGTCGCTCAAGCTCGGCACCCCGGGCGGCCCGTTCTCGGCCGGCGCGAATCTCGAGGAAGCGATGCCCGCGTTCATGATGGGCGGGGCCAAGGGCATCGAGCCGTTCGTCAAGAAATTCCAGCAAGGCATGCTGCGCGTGAAGTACGCGAATGTGCCTGTCGTTGCCGCTGTGTCCGGCATCGCGCTGGGCGGTGGCTGTGAGTTGATGCTCCATAGCGCCAAGCGCGTCGCGCACATCGAGAGCTACATCGGCCTGGTGGAAGTGGGCGTGGGCCTCGTGCCCGCCGGCGGAGGTTTGAAGGAAGCCGCGCTGCGCGCCGCCGATGCGGCTCGCGCGGTGGGAGCATCGAACGGCGAGCTGCTCAAGTTCCTCTCGAAGTCGTTCGAGAACGCGGCGATGGCGAAGGTATCGGGCTCGGCCATCGAGGCGCGTGCGATGGGTTATCTCAAGCCGTCGGACACGATCGTGTTCACCGTTTTCGTGTGGCTCGATACGGCGAAGACGGCGGGGCGTGCGCTCGCGGCGGGGGGCTATCGCCCGCCGCTGCCGGTGAAGCGGGTTCCGGTGGCGGGCCGCTCGGCGATTTCGACGATCAAGGCGCAGCTCGTGAACATGCGCGACGGCAACTTCATCAGCGCCCACGATTTCTTGATCGCCTCGCGCATTGCCGAGGTCGTGTGCGGCGGCGAGGTCGAAGCGGGCAGCTTGGTCGACGAGGAATGGCTGCTCACGCTCGAGCGCCGCGCGTTCGTCGATCTGCTCGGCACGCAAAAGACGCAAGAGCGAATCATGGGCATGCTGCAGACCGGCAAACCGGTGCGCAACTAAAACGGCAGGAGTCGCAAATGAGCAAACAATTGCAAGACGCATACATCGTCGCCGCGAGCCGTACGCCGATCGGCAAGGCGCCGCGCGGCGTATTCAAGAACACGCGACCCGACGAGTTGCTCGTGCACGCGATCAAATCCGCCGTGGCGCAGGTGCCCGGCCTGGATACGAAGGTGATCGAAGACGCGATCGTCGGCTGTGCGATTCCCGAGGCCGAGCAGGGATTGAACGTCGCGCGCATCGGTGCGCTGCTGGCGGGCCTGCCGCAATCGGTCGGCGGCGTGACGGTCAACCGCTTCTGCGCCTCGGGCGTGACGGCGCTCGCCATGGCGGCGGACCGTATCCGTGTCGGCGAGGCCGATGCGATGATCGCGGGCGGCTGCGAATCGATGAGCATGGTGCCGATGATGGGCAACACGCCATCGATGTCGCCCCACATCTTCGACAACGACGAAAACTTCGGCATCGCTTACGGCATGGGCCTCACGGCCGAGCGCGTGGCCGAGCGCTGGAAGGTGAGCCGCGAGGATCAAGACCGCTTCTCGCTCGAATCGCATCAAAAAGCGATCGCGGGCCAGCAAGCCGGAGAGTTCAACGATGAAATCGCGCCGTATGCGATCGTCGAACGGGTGCCCGATCTCACGACGGGCGAAGTGAGGACGAAGACGCGCGAAATCGCGCTCGACGAAGGTCCGCGGCCGGATACCACGATCGAGGGCCTGGCCAAGCTGCGCGCGGTATTCGCCAACAAAGGCTCCGTGACGGCCGGCAACAGCTCGCAAACGTCGGATGGCGCGGGTGCGCTCATCGTCGTGTCGGAGAAGATACTCAAGCAGTTCAACCTGACGCCGCTCGCGCGCTTTGTGAGCTTCGCCGTGCGTGGCGTGCCGCCCGAAATCATGGGCATCGGGCCGAAGGAAGCGATTCCGGCCGCGCTCAAGGCAGCGGGATTGAAGCAGGACGATCTTGACTGGATCGAGCTCAACGAAGCGTTCGCGGCGCAATCGCTGGCCGTGATTCGCGAGCTGGGGCTCGATCCGGCCAAGGTCAACCCGATTGGCGGCGCGATCGCACTCGGCCACCCGCTCGGCGCGACCGGTGCGATCCGCGCGGCTACCGTCGTGCACGGCTTGCGTCGCCGCAATTTGAAGTACGGCATGGTGACGATGTGTGTCGGCACCGGCATGGGCGCCGCAGGCATCATCGAGCGGCTGTAAGCGCCGCCGTGGCCCCGCAATGACGGTTCGCGCGCATCGAGAGCGAAACTCTCGGGCCGCGAACCGCTTTCCTTTGGAGAGAGACGATGGACATTGTCGTTGAGCGCAGTGCCGAAGGCGTGCTGACGCTCGCTTTGAATCGGCCTGACAAGAAGAACGCGATCACGGCGGCGATGTATCAGACGATGGCCGATGCGCTGGCCGACGCTCAGGAAGACACTGCCGTGCGCGCCATCCTGATTCGCGGCGGGGCACAAGCGTTTAGCGCCGGCAACGATCTTGAAGACTTCATGAAATCGCCGCCGAACGGCGAAAACGCGCCCGTGCTGCAATTCCTGCGGCGCATCAGCAGCGCGGAAAAACCGCTCGTCGCTTCGGTCGCCGGCGTGGCCGTCGGGATCGGCACGACGTTGCTCTTGCATTGCGATCTCGTTTATGCGGCCGACACCGCGACGTTCTCGTTACCTTTTTCGCAGTTGGGGCTGTGCCCGGAGGCAGCGTCGAGCCTGCTGCTGCCGCGCATGGCGGGTTATGCGCTCGCGGCCGAAAAGCTGCTGCTCGGCGAAGCATTCGATGCGCAGGAAGCGCACCGCATGGGGATCGTCAATCGGTTGCTGCCGGCTGGCGATGTCGACGCTTTTGCCTATGCGCAAGCGGTGAAGCTCGCTGCATTGCCGGCCTCCTCGCTGCGCGTGACGAAGCGGCTCATGAAGGGCGCGAACGGCCAGGAAATCGCCGAGCGCATGAAGGAAGAAGTCGTTCATTTCAGCAAGATGCTGCTGGCGCCCGAAGCGCGCGAAGCGATGATGGCGTTCTTCCAGAAGCGCAAGCCGGATTTCAGGCAGTTCGGTTGACGGACGTTGATGGCGTGGGCAGGGGTGTGGGGGGGCCTTCGATGCTGCGCTTCAGGCGCCGCCATACTCCACATAGCTCGTCTCCCTGCAAAAGCTGACCAGCCGAATCCCGGCTTGCCGCGCGATGGCGATGGCCAGGGACGAGGGCGCCGAAATGGTCGCCACCATCGGAATGCCGACCCGCGCTGCCTTGCGCACGAGCTCGTAGCTCGCGCGGCTCGATAGAAACACGAAACCGTTGGTCGTATCGGCACGATCGAGCACGAGCCGGCCGATCAGCTTGTCGAGGGCGTTGTGACGGCCGACGTCCTCGAACGCGAGCGAAACGGCGCCTTGCGCGTCGCACCAAGCGGCCGCGTGCAGCCCGCCGGTCAGACGCGTGAGCGATTGATGCGACGGCAACGCGTGCGCGGCCCGAGCGATCGCATCGGGCGACAGCCGCGCCAAGAATCCTGTATCCGGCACGCGCTCCGGCGATAGATCGAGCAGATCGATGCTTTCGATGCCGCAGACGCCGCAGCCCGTGCGGCCCGCCAGCGCGCGCCGTCGTTCCTTGAGTGCGACGAAGGCCTGCTGCACGATCGTCAGCTCGACTTGCGCATAAGGTAGGGCGACGCCATCGCGATGAAACACGACCTCGATGTCGCGAATGTCGCTGCCGCGCTCGACGATTCCCTCCGAAATCGCAAAGCCGACGGCGAATGCCTCCAACTCGCGCGGCGTGCACATCATGACGGCATGCGAGATGCCATTGAAAACGAGCGCCACGGGCCATTCCTGGCCGATCTGGTCGAGCGTCGTTTCAACGGTGCCATCACGATGCCGGTGCACTTTCTGCTCGATGATGCCGCGTTCGTCAACGCTGTCCAACGGGTCGTTCAAGATTGTTCCTCGTCGATGTGGCCCATCCGCCGGCCAGTGTTTCGCGCATAAGGTTCTAAAATACCCGAAGCGGGCCGAACTTGCCCGTATCGATCCGGCGCACGCGCGCCAAAGGACACGCCATGGGATTGCATGAAACGCCGCTACTGTTCGATTTCGAGCGCGTATCGTCGCAGGATCTCACCTACATGCCGATGTCGGTCCGCTTCAACCTCGATCGCTTCGGCCTTCGTATCTCGCTCGCGCAGTGGCAGTTGCTGCCGCATCCAGATCGCGCCCTACTGGCGCGGTTTCCCGTCGATGAAGATGCGCAGATCGAACCGAATTTCGATCACGCTTTGTTCGAGATGATGCGCACGCACGCGAATCTCGAACCGGAATGGTTCACGCCGGAGGCCGAGCCGGCCTGGCGCAACACGGCCGCCGTGCCGGAGGGCCTGGCGACGCACAGCCGGTTGGCCGGCGCGACCGGCTTGACCGTCGAGCGCTGGAGCGGGCTCGACCCGTTCAAGCGTTATGTCCTCACGAAACTGACGCGCAAAAGCGAGGCGAGCCACGATTTTCTGCCCGCGCTGCGCGAATTCGGGCTAATGCGCTGACGTTTGTCTTGCCGTCCCGGCCCCTGATGGCGAAAAAATGGTCATCCCCTATTTGTTTGCCGAGCACGCCGCTCGGCGAACGCGCGCGTGGCAACGCCTCCGACGCCTGCCCGCCAATTTTTTTGCGCCGACCCTCAAGCCGCAGCCCACGCTGCCGTAAACCATAGGTTGGCGCGTAAAGCCCGTATCGGCCCAGGCAAGAAGAGCCGAGCGGGTGTAAGACATGCTGAAGCCGCGCGCCCCATCCTGAACGCCCTGACACCACGCAGTCCCAAGCCAGGGTACGAGACACGACCGGCTTTCGACATTCAATGCGTTCCTTTTTATCCAAACGGCTACTGATCAACGTCGCGGCAGCTGCGGCGGTGACCGGCGCGAACGCGTTCGTCGCGTACCAGCACTCCACCGGGCTCGCCACGGTCTTGCTCCTCATGACGATGGTCGTGGGTTGCGGCATGCTCATCTATACGTTCGGCGTACGCGAGAGCGCTGCGCGCGCGAAACTGCGCGTCGCCCGCGCGATGCGACGCAGCGATCAGCGTTTCCGCGAACTCTTCGACGCGCATCCGGTGCCGATGTGGATCTACGATCGGGAAACGCTGCGCTTTTTGGCCGTGAACGCGGCAGCCGTCGAGCACTACGGCTACAGCGAAGGCGAATTTCTCGGCATGACGATGCGCGATTTGTGCTGGCCCGACGAAATGGCCCGGCTCGAATCCCACCTCGTACGCGGATACGCCGAGCCGCGCCGGGGGCGGGTGTCGGTAGGCGTCTGGCGCCAGCGGCGCCGCGACGGCACGCAGCTGAGCGCCGATATCACGAATCATGCGCTCACGTTCATGGGCCGCCCCGCGATGTTCGTGTTGGCCGACGACGTGAGCGAGCAAATCCAGGCCGAAGCCGAAGCGCAGCGCTCGAACCAGATGCTCGAGACGGTCATCGACAACATCCCTCAGCGCATCTTCTGGAAGGACCGCGATTCGCGTTACCTCGGTTGCAACATGGCGTTCGCGCGCGACGCGGGCCTTGCCTACACGGAGCAAGTGATCGGCAAAACCGACGCAGACCTGCCGTGGGCCGCGCTGGCCGATTCGCTGCGCAAGGCGGACGAGGAAGTCATCGCGACCGGCGTGCCGAAGATGAATCACGAGTTCGAGGTGCTCATCGACGGCGTGCATCGAGCCGGCATCACCAGCAAGATTCCGCTGACGAACGGCGACGGCACCGTCATCGGCGTGCTCGGTTCTTACACGGACGTGACGGATCGTAAGCGATCGGATCTCGCGCTGCGTCTGCAAAGCCGGGCGCTCGATGCGAGCGTCAACGCGATTCTGATCACGGCCGCCTCCGGCAACGGCCATGTAATCGAATACGCCAACCCCGCGTTCAGGCGCATCACGGGCTACGAACCGGCCGAAATCATCGGCCAGGATTGCCGATTCTTGCAGCGCGACGACCGCGACCAAGAGGGGCTCGTCGCGATTCGGGAGGGGCTTGCCGCCAATCGCGAGGTGAGTGCCGTCTTGCGCAACTATCGCAAGGACGGTGCACTTTTTTGGAATCAGCTGTTCATTGCGCCGGTGCCCGACCCGGACGGCAATACGACGCATCATATCGGCGTCATCAACGATGTAACGGATCTGATTCGCTACCAGGAGCAGCTCGAATATCAGGCGAACTACGACAGCCTGACTCGTCTGCCGAACCGCATTTTGCTGCGTGAGCGGCTCGATCAGGCGATCGCGCGCGGCAAACCGCTCGCCGTCGTCTTCATCGACTTGGACGGCTTCAAGAACGTGAACGACAGCCTGGGCCATAGCGTCGGCGACCGGCTGCTGGCCGTGGTGGCGGAGCGGCTCGCACGCAGCGCGAGGCCAAGCGATACGGTGGCACGTCACGGCGGCGACGAGTTCGTGATCGTGTTGACCGATGCCGTCGACGAGAAGGCGCTGATCGGCTGGATGGAGCGCGTGCGTGCGACGATTTCCGAGCCGGTTTGGCTCGACGGCACGGAACTCTATGTGGGCTGCAGCATGGGAGCGAGCCTTTGCCCGCAGGATGGAGAGGATGTCGAGACGCTGCTCAAGAAAGCGGACTTGGCGATGTACCGCGCCAAGGACATGGGGCGCAACACGTTCCAGTTCTACCAGCCCGAGATGAATACGAGCGTCGGCGCGCGACTCAATCTGGAACGGCGCCTGCGGCGCGCACTGCGCGACGGCGAATTCTTGCTCCACTATCAGCCGCAAGTCGACATCGACACCGGGCACATCGTCGGCATGGAGGCGCTCGTGCGCTGGCTCGATCCGGAAGTGGGGCTCGTTCCGCCGTCGGCCTTCATTCCGGTGGCCGAGGAGAGCGGGCTCATCGGCCCGCTGTCGGAATGGGTGCTGCGCGAGGCGTGTCGACAAAACAAGGCATGGCAGGACGAAGGCTTGCCGCCGGCGCGCGTGTCGGTGAATTTGTCGGCGCGACAGTTTCAACAGCGCGACATCGCCAAGCTCGTCACGGCGGTGCTGGAGGAGACAGGCCTCGAGCCGCAGTATCTGGAACTGGAGTTGACCGAGAGCACGATCATGCGCAACGCCGAGGAAGCCGTG
>JBQCDS010000273.1:0-2692 GCA_051961035.1 Trinickia sp.
TCGATGACGTCTGTGCGGAGCTCGAGCGGGATATGCTCGGCGGGCTGCACGCCGTCATGCTCGGCGATTACGAATTCGGCCGCGATCTGGAGTTCGGCAAGCGGCTGGCTTCGTCCCGGGCATCGTCCTGGCGCGCGCCCGCGGTCGATCGATCAATCAGCCGATCAATCGAAAAAGCTCTTCACTCGGTCGAACCAACTCTTGCTTTGCGGGCTGTGACGCGGGCCGCCTTCGACGAGCGACTTCTCGAACTGCTTGAGCAGGTCGCGCTGCGGGTCGGTCAGCTTGACCGGAGTTTCGACTTGCACGTGCACGTACAGATCGCCCGGTACGCTCGAACGCAGCCCCTTGATGCCCTTGCCGCGGAGCCGGAACGTCTTGCCCGATTGCGTGCCGTCGGGAACCGTGAATGTTGCGCGGCCCGCGAGCGTCGGCACTTCTATTTCGCCGCCAAGCGCCGCCGTCGTGAACGGGATCGGCATTTGGCAGTGGAGATCGTCGCCATCACGCTCGAACACCGTGTGCGCCTTGATGTGAATCTCGACGTACAGATCGCCCGGCGGCCCGCCGTTCACACCCGGCTCGCCGTTGCCCGACGAACGGATGCGCATGCCGTCGTCGATGCCGGCCGGAATCTTGACTTCGAGCGTTTTCGTCTCTTTCACCTTGCCCGCGCCGTGGCAGTTCGCGCACGGATCGGGAATGTAGGTGCCGGTGCCGTGACACTTCGGACACGTCTGCTGGATGCTGAAGAAGCCCTGCGACATGCGCACGGCCCCCGAACCGTTACAAGTCGGGCACGTTTCCGGCTTCGTACCCGGCTTGGCGCCGGAGCCATGACAGACCTCGCAGGCAACCCAGCTCGGCACGCGAATCTGCGTCTCGCAGCCGTGCGCCGCTTGCTCCAGCGTGATCTCCATGCTGTAGCGCAAATCGGCGCCGCGATACACTTGCGGGCCCGCGCGGCCGCGGCCTGCGCCCGCACCGGCTGCCTGACCGAAGATGTCGCCGAAGATATCGCCGAACGCATCCGCGAAGCCGCCGAAGCCGTGTGCACCGGCCGCTCCGGCCATGTTCGGATCGACACCGGCGTGCCCGTACTGGTCATACGCCGCGCGCTTTTGCGAGTCCGAGAGCATTTCATAGGCTTCCTTCGCCTCCTTGAAATGCTCCTCGGCATTCTTGTTGTCCGGATTGCGGTCGGGGTGGTACTTCATCGCGAGCTTGCGATACGCCTTCTTGATCTCGTCGTCGCTCGCATTCTTGGCAACGCCCAGAACCTCGTAGTAATCCCGTTTCGCCATCGGTTCACCGCCGGTTCGCGCTTTGGCGCGCGACCGCTCCTTTCGCATACTGTGGAGTCTTTCGACTCGTTAGGCAGGCGCCGCCGGCCGTTCCCGGCCGGAAAGCAGCCCCGCCCTCCGTAAAACAAACGTGCCCGGAGAACCCGAAGGCCCGCCAGGCGTCGATTCTGCCGACCGCATCGATGATGCGGCCCCGACCTGCCGCTTCGCGCCGCCCCACGAAATATGCCGTGGGACGAGACTGGCGAGGCGGCCGGCGCTTCTCGAGATGAAACGCCGGCCGCCTCGCGGGCGCGGGTAGCGGCCGCCGGTCAGTCTTTCTTCACTTCCTTGAACTCGGCGTCGACGACGTCGTCCTCGGGCTTGCTCGCGCCCTGGCCCGCACTGGCGCCGGCCTCGCTCGCCGATGCTTCCCCAGCCGCCGCACCCGCGGCACCTTGCGCCTGCATGTCGGCATACATCTTCTCGCCGAGCTTTTGCGACGCGGTAGCGACCGCTTCGATCTTCGCTTCGAGCGACGGCTTGTCGGCCGAGCCGCTCTTGAGCGCTTCTTCGAGATCCTTCAATGCCGCTTCGATCTTCTCCTTCTCGGAGGCGTCGATCTTATCGCCGTACTCGGTCAATGCCTTCTTCGTGCTGTGCACGAGCGCATCGCCCTGGTTGCGCGCGTCGGCCAGCTCGCGCAGACGGTGATCTTCCTCGGCGTTCGCTTCGGCATCCTTCACCATCTTCTCGATCTCGGCTTCGGACAAGCCCGAGTTTGCCTTGATGGTGATCTTGTTTTCCTTGCCCGTCGCCTTGTCCTTCGCGCCGACGTGCAAGATGCCGTTCGCGTCGATGTCGAACGTCACTTCGATCTGCGGCACGCCGCGCGGTGCCGGCGGAATGCCTTCGAGGTTGAACTCGCCGAGCAGCTTGTTGCCGGCGGCCATTTCGCGCTCGCCTTGGAACACCTTGATCGTCACGGCGCCTTGGTTGTCGTCGGCCGTCGAATACACCTGCGAGTGCTTCGTCGGGATCGTGGTGTTCTTGTTGATCATCTTCGTCATCACGCCGCCGAGCGTCTCGATACCGAGCGAAAGCGGCGTCACGTCGAGCAGCAGCACGTCCTTACGGTCGCCCGAGAGCACCTGCCCTTGAATCGCGGCGCCCACGGCCACGGCTTCGTCAGGGTTCACGTCGCGGCGCGGCTCCTTGCCGAAGAACTCCTTGACCGTGTCTTGCACCTTCGGCATACGCGTCATGCCGCCGACGAGAATGACGTCGTCGATGTCGCTCACTTTAACGCCGGCGTCCTTGATCGCGATGCGGCACGGTTCGACCGTACGCGTGATCAGTTCCTCGACCAGCGCTTCGAGCTTGGCGCGCGTGAGTTTCAGGTTCAAGTG
>JBQCDS010000274.1:0-5496 GCA_051961035.1 Trinickia sp.
GTTCACGCTGCTCTCCGGGCAGAAGCTGTCCACGTCCGACCTGAAGGGCAAGGTCTATCTCGTCAATTTCTGGGCGACCAGCTGCGAAACGTGTATGAAGGAAATGCCGCAGTTGGTCGACACTTACAACCGTTTCAAGGGCCGGGGCCTGGAATTCGTCGCCGTGGCTATGCAATACGACGCGCCGATGTACGTCGTCAACTACGCGCACACGCGCCAGCTACCGTTCAAGGTGGCGATGGACGACGGCACCGCCGCCAAGCAGTTCGGCAATGTCCAACTGACGCCGACAACCTTCGTCGTCGATAAGAACGGCACGATCCTCAAGCGCTATGTCGGCGAGCCGCAGTTCGCCGAACTCGACCAGTTGCTGCAAAAGGCGCTCGGTTCGGCCTGATCCCGGCCAGTGCCCGCTGCCCGGCAGGGCCGGCCCCGCGCCGGGTACGCCGGGTACGCCGCGTATGCCGTATGCCGCATGCCGCGCGGCATCGCAGACATGCCTAGCCGCCTTCCTTCCCGGCCTCGCCACGTGCGGCGAGGCCGTATCGTTTGATCTTCTCGTAAAGCGTCGCCTTGCCGATCTGAAGTTCGTCGGCCGCAGCCGATACGGCGCCCCCATGCCGTTCCAGTACGGCAGCAATCGCGGCCCGCTCGAATTGCTCGACGCGCTCTTTCAACGAACACGCCGTGCCGCCGTCGCCCTCGCCGCCCGACGCGCGCTCGATTCCCAATACGAGGCGATCGGCGGCATTGCGCAGCTCGCGCACGTTGCCGGGCCAGTCTCGCGCCATCAAGTCCGCGCGCTGGCGTGCCGTGAGCATCGGCGCCGCGCGGCCGTAGCGCACGGCGGCATCGAGCACGAAGTGTTCGACCAACGGCACGATGTCTTCCCGACGCTCCACGAGCGGCGGCACATCGACGGTCACGACGTTCAGCCGATACAGCAGGTCGCGCCGGAACGTGCCCGCCGCGACGAGCGCCTGCATGTCGCCCTTGGCCGCCGCCACTACGCGTAGATCGACGCGCACGGGCTGGTTGGACCCCAAGCGCTCGAGCACGCCTTCTTGCAACACGCGCAGCAACTTCACTTGCAGCGAGAGCGGCATGCTCTCGATTTCGTCGAGGAACACCGTTCCGCCCGATGCGTATTCCAGCTTGCCGATGCGGCGTTTCGCCGCACCGGTGAATGCACCCGGTTCGTAGCCGAACATCTCGGATTCGAACATCGACTCGGGCAACGCACCGCAGTTGACGGCCACGAACGGTTTGGCTTGGCGCGGCGAGAGCTCGTGCACGCTGCGCGCGACGAGTTCCTTGCCCACGCCCGTATCGCCGATGATGAGCACCGGCGCGTCGGTGGGCGCGATGTTGGCGATGAGCCGCCGCAGCTCGCCGATCGCTGCGCTGCGACCGATGATGCGCGGGACGAGCGCATCGCGCGCGGCCAGTTCGCGACGCAGCGCGACGTTTTCGAGGACGAGGCGCCGACGCTCCAGCGCGCGCCGCACCGTCTCGACAAGGCGCTCGGCGGCAAACGGTTTTTCGACGAAATCGTACGCGCCGTCGCGCATCGCCTGCACAGCCATGGTGATGTCGCCGTGGCCGGTCACGAGGATGACAGGCACCTCGGGCGCACGAGCATGGCATTGAGCCAGCAGATCGAGCCCGCTCGCGCCGGGCAGCCGGACGTCGCTGACGATGACGCCCGCAAAGCCCTCGTCGAGCTCGCCGATCGCATCCATCGCCGCTTCCGCGGACCCGTAGCCGCTCACTGCCAGCCCGGCCAATTGCAGGCTCTGCACGCTGGCACGCCGCACGAGTTCGTCGTCTTCGATGAAGATCACCTGCGCATTGTCGTTCGTGGCGGTCGAGTTCATGCCTATGCTCAATTGCGTTGAGAAGCCAAGCCGTTCTAGCCCGACGAAGCGGCGTCGCGTGGTTGCACCGCCATCGCCGGCGACACGGCGCCCGCGCGACGCAGGGTCAATACGAAGGCCGCCCCGCCGGACGTGTCGTTGCGGGCCACGAGCGAACCGCCGCAGTCGCGCGCGATCGACGAGGCGATCGCCAACCCGAGCCCCAGCCCCTTGCCCACTTCCTTCGTGGTGAAGAACGGTTCGAAAAGCCGTGGCAGCACATCGGGCTCGATGCCGGGACCATTGTCGCGCACGGTGATCGCAAGCGCGTCGTCACCCACGTCGATTTCGATCCGCAAGCGCGCGTCCGACACGGACTCGAGCGCATCCAGGGCATTCCCAATCAGGTTGATGAGGACCTGTTCGAGACGCAGGCTGTCGCAATAGGCAACGAGCGTCGGATCTTCCTCGCTCAAATCGATCGGCCGATAGCCGTTCGGCTCGTTCGGCTCGTTCGCCTCTTTCGTCATCCGCGCCGCCTGTGGATCCGGCAAGCGCCGAACCTCGCGCAGGCCAATTTCCAGCGATACGCGCTGCAACCGCTCTTGCAGCACTTGTAGCGCGTTGCGCAACGCGCGCATGACGGGCGAGCAGGCGTTGCTCGGTTGCGCACGGCCGACGAAAAGCTTCAACTGATTCGTGATCTTGCCCATGCGTGCGGTCAGCGAGCCGATCGCCTCGAGGTTTTCATGCGCGGCAGAGAGTTCGCCGCGCTCGATCAACACGCGCGTGTTGTCGGAGAACGTGCGCAGCGCCGCGAGCGGTTGATTGAGTTCGTGCGTGATGCCCGCGGCCATCTGCCCGAGTGCGGCGAGTTTGCTCGTCTGCACCAACTCGGCGTGCGCCGCGCGCAACTCGCTTTCCGCCCGCGTGCGCTCGGCCACCTCCGTCTGCAACTGCGCGTTGGCCGTCGACAAATCGGCCGTGCGCGCCTCGACGCGCCGATTCAACTCCGCATAGGCCTTCTGGAGCAACGCGCGCCCCGTTTCCATGTCGCGCGCACGCGCGCGGCGCATGCGCCAATAAAACGCGAGCAAGCACAACGAAATGAAGCCGAACCCGACCGCAGCCGTCGCGTTGCGGGCATCGTCGATGACCGGGCCCACGGGCGCGAGCGTCATCAGTTCCCAGTCGGGCACGCTGATCGGACGTTGCGTCAGCAAGTAATACGGCGAGGGGCGCGCGCCGACGCGCACGATCCGTGCATCGGGCGCATCCAGCGCACGCGCCGGCGCGATCGGTAGCCGCGTGATCGGCGCGCCTGCGTACTGGCGCGTTTCGTCGATCTTGGCCGCTACCGTGCCCGGCAGATCGCGCACGGCTCGATACTTCCAGTCGCGCACCGACGATAAAAAGATCACGCCGTGCTTATCCGCGACGAGCACGGGTTCTCGCGCGTCCGTGCCCGGGAACCATTCGAGATTGAGTTTGAGCACGGCGGCGCCGACCACGCGCCCGTTTCGACGAACGGGCTGCGAGATGTAGTACCCCGGCACGTGCGACACCGTGCCGATGCCGAAAAAGCGCCCCACGTGTGCGGCGATCGCATCGATAAAGTACGGGCGAAACCGGTACTGCGCGCCGACGAAGCTATCGCGCCGGGCCCAATTGCTGGCGGCAAGGCAGAGGCCGTCGGCGCGGACGATGTAGGTGACATCGGCGTGCGCGTGGGCATTGGCGTCTTGCAGGTAGCGATTGGCCCGCGCGATCGCGTCGGGCGTGCCGGTGTCCAGCGCTTCGCTGACGACAGGATGGCTCGCCACCAGGTAGGACAGCGATTCGTAGCGCTCGAGCGTATCGCCGAGCACGCTGGCGGTGCGCTCGGCTCGTACGGCCGCCTGTTGCCGCAGCGCATCGATTCCGCGAACCCATGCAATGCGCCAGGTCGCGGCACATATCGCAAGCAGCGCCGCGGCAAGCGCGAGAACAACGACTAGGCGGCGCGTCACGATGGCGGATTCCAGGCAAAAACGTAGCCTATTGTGGCATAGCGGGCCGATCGGACGCGCGCCCCGGAGAACGTCAGACGCCCGCGGTGTTCACCGGCGCCTCGACAGCGCGGCCGCCACGGCCAAGCGCGGCGCGCAGCTTCGAGCGATCGAGTTCTTTCTCCCAAGCCGAGACAACGACGGTTGCCACGCCATTGCCGACAATGTTCGTCAGCGCGCGGCATTCGCTCATGAATCGGTCGATGCCGAGGATCAGCACCATGCCCGACAGCGGAATCGTCGGCACCACGGCGAGCGTCGCCGCGAGCGTAATGAAGCCGGCACCCGTCACGCCGCTCGCGCCCTTGGACGTCAGCATCGCCACGGCAAGCAGCGTGAGCTGCTGCATCAGCGAGAGGTCGGTGTTCGTGGCTTGCGCGATGAACAGCACGGCCATCGTCATGTAGATGTTCGTGCCGTCGAGATTGAACGAGTAACCCGTGGGCACGACAAGGCCGACGACCGAACGCGAGCAGCCGAGCTTCTCGAGCTTGGCCATCAGTTGCGGCAATGCGGCTTCGGACGAGCTCGTGCCGAGCACGATCAACATCTCTTCCTTGATGTACGCGATGAAGCGAACGATGTTGAAGCCGACGAGGCGCGCGACGGTGCCGAGCACGACGAGCACGAACACGATCGAGGTCAGATAGAAGGTGCCGACGAGCTTGAGCAGCGGCAACAGCGAGCCGAGACCGTACTTGCCGATCGTGAAGGACATGGCGCCGAACGCACCGATCGGAGCGAGCTTCGTCACGATGCTCACGATGCCGAACAGCACGTGCGAAACGCTCTCGATGAAGGCGGTGACGGGCTTGCCGCGCTCGCCGATCGTCGCGAGCACACTGCCGAACAGCAACGCGATCAGCAGGATCTGCAGAATCTCGCCTTGCGCGAATGCATCGATCATCGTGTGCGGGATGATGTGCATGAAGAAATCGACGGTGCTCTGGCCATGAGCCTTCGCCGCATACGACGCCACGGCCTTACCGTCGAGCGTATTGATATCGACGTTGAAGCCCGCGCCCGGTTTCAGCACGTGCGTGGCGATGAGGCCCAGCAGCAGCGCGAAGGTGGAGATGACTTCGAAGTAGAGCAAAGCCTTGCCGCCGACGCGTCCAACCTTCTTCATGTCCTCCATGCCGGCGATACCGGTCACGACCGTACAGAAGATGATGGGACCAATGACCATCTTGACGAGTTTGATGAACGCGTCCCCCAGCGGTTTCATGTCGATCGCGAGCGCACTCGAGAAGTGACCGAGCAAGACACCGGCGACGATCGCCACGATGACCTGCACATAGAGGATTCGATAGAAGGGTTTCTTTGAGGGGCGCATCGATGTCTCCCAGCTTAGGAATAAGTGGATCGGCCAAGGCGGCCGGTCGCGGGGTCCATCGATTGCAAGGTCGATGCCAACGCGCTATCGCGCACTAGTCTTTGATGTTATTGGGAAAATTTCGATTCGAGGCGGGGAGTTTTCCGGGATTTCGGAAAGCTGGATCGGAGCCGTCCGGTTCTTCGGACCGGGGCTCGCCCGGTATCTCGCGACCGGTGGCGAAGCCGGACGCGAAAGCAAACGCGGCGGCAGGATC
>JBQCDS010000275.1:0-3883 GCA_051961035.1 Trinickia sp.
GCGCGCGGCGCCGAGGCGCCCGCGGCGGACGGTCAAAAGGTGCGGCTCGGCATGCGCCCCTCGCGGCCTGCCCGCGCAGGGCTGACTCACGCGGCGGCGGAGGCTACGCTTGCGCCGCTACCGCCGCCGAAGGCTCCGAAGCGTCCCTTGTCGCCGAACCTGCCGCTATTCGAAACGCCGCGCGCCTCGCCTTCTCCACCTGCGCTTTCCGCCGCCTCAGATCGGCTGCTCGATGCGCTGGGGCACGCACCGGCCGCTCTTGAAATCCTCGCCGCACGCACCGAAATGGGCAGCGCGGCGCTGCAAGGCGCCTTGCTCGAGCTCGAACTGCGCGGCCACGTCGTAGCGCTGCCCGGCGGCCGCTACGTCAGGCTGAGCCGTGGGTGACGGGAAACGACGGTCGGATTGCCCGTGCTACAGTCCCCAAAACCGCTAGAAGGAACGCATCATGCCCGCGCTGAACTTGGATACCGATTCCGACCGGATCGCCGAGCGCGTCAACAACCCAAGCACGCTGCTCGTCGCCTGCCTGTGCGCCCAATGGTGCGGCACGTGCCGCGAATACAGCGAAACGTTCGACCGTCTGGCCGACGCGCATCCCGATATGTGCTTCGTTTGGATCGATATCGAAACCCACGCGGACCGTTTCGACGACCTCGACGTCGAAAACTTCCCGACACTACTCATCGAAGATGGCGTGACCGCGCGTTTTTTCGGTACCGTCTTACCGCACCGCGGCATCGCCGAGCGTCTTTTGTCGGATTTAACGGCCTTGCCCAACGCGGCTGGCGCGCCGAAGGTCCGGCCGGCGCTCGTCGAAGCGTGAGCAGCGGGGGCCAACACGGGGCAGGATCGTGCCCCGTGGCACAGTCCGTGCGGAACCAATGGGCCGGCGCGCCGTGGCGCACAGGCTCGCGCCGCACGCGTCCTGCCGCGGCAGCCGGTGCCGGCGGCTCCCCGCCGGCTCGATGCTTTTCGGGGCGACGCGCCGCCGCTTTTACGCCGTGTGCTATAAAGCGGTCGTTAAAGGGAACAAAATCCGGGGTCCGGCCCCGGTCACTAAATCATTCATCCTGTCATGTCCAAAGCACTGATCATTGCGGAGAAGCCTTCGGTCGCGAACGACATCGCGCGCGCCCTCGGCGGTTTCACCAAACATGACGAGTACTACGAGAGCGACGAGTATGTCCTCTCCTCGGCGGTCGGCCATCTGCTCGAGATCGCCGCGCCCGAAGAATACGAAGTGAAACGGGGCAAATGGAGCTTCGCGCATCTGCCCGTCATTCCGCCGCACTTCGATCTGAATCCAATCGCCAAGAGCGAATCGCGGTTGAAGGTGCTGAACAAGCTGATCAAGCGCAAGGACGTCGAGCGCCTGATCAACGCATGCGACGCGGGGCGCGAGGGAGAGTTGATCTTCCGGCTCATCGCGCAGCACGCGAACGCCAAGAAGCCGGTTCAGCGGCTGTGGCTGCAATCGATGACACCCGCCGCCATCCGCGACGGCTTCGCGCATTTGCGCAGCGACGCCGAGATGCAGCCGCTCGCCGATGCTGCGCGCTGCCGGTCGGAGGCCGACTGGCTCGTCGGCATCAACGGCACACGGGCGATGACAGCGTTCAACAGCAAGGGCGGCGGCTTCTTCCTCACCACCGTGGGGCGTGTTCAAACGCCCACGCTGTCGATCGTCGTGGAGCGCGAAGAGAAAATCCGCCGTTTCGTGCCGCGCGATTACTGGGAAGTGCGCGCCGAGTTCGTCTGCGCGGGCGGTTTTTACGAGGGCCGTTGGTTCGACGCCAAATTCAAGCGCGACGAGTTCGATCCCGAAAAGCGCGATTCGCGTCTATGGAGCCTTGCCGCGGCGGAATCCGTGGTGGCGGCGTGCCGCGAGCACATCGGTACGGTCAGCGAGGAATCGAAGCCCTCTACGCAGCTCTCGCCCGCACTGTTCGATTTGACGAGCTTGCAGCGGGAGGCGAACGGCCGTTTCGGATTTTCCGCGAAGAACACGCTGGGCCTCGCACAGGCGCTGTATGAAAAGCACAAAGTGCTGACCTATCCGCGTACCGACGCACGGGCGCTGCCGGAGGACTACATCGGCACGGTCCAGAGCACGCTCGAAATGCTCAAGGACAGCAACAATTATTTGCCGTTCGCCAAGCAAGTGCTGGACAAGGGATGGGTCAAACCGAACAAACGCATCTTCGATAATTCGAAGATCAGCGATCACTTCGCCATCATCCCGACGCTGCAAGCGCCCAAGGCGTTGTCCGAGCCGGAGCAGAAGCTGTACGACCTCGTCGTCAAACGCTTCCTCGCCGTGTTTTTCCCGGCGGCGGAGTACCGCGTGACGACACGCATCACCGAAGTGGCCGGACATCACTTCAAGACGGAAGGCAAGGTGCTCGTCGAGCCGGGCTGGCTGCAAATTTACGGCCGCGAAACGAGCGGCGAAGACGCCAATCTCGTGCCCGTGCAAAAAGACGAGAAGGTGAAGACGGATAAGATCGCGGCACATGGGCTGACGACGAAGCCGCCCGCGCGCTACAACGAAGCGACGCTGCTCTCGGCGATGGAAGGCGCGGGCAAGCTCGTCGAGGACGATGAACTGCGCGAAGCGATGGCGGCAAAGGGGCTCGGCACGCCGGCCACGCGCGCAGCCATCATCGAAGGGCTGCTCGGCGAAAAATACCTCGTGCGCGAAGGCCGCGAGTTGATTCCGACGGCGAAGGCGTTCCAGTTGATGACACTGTTGCGCGGGCTCGGCGTGAAAGAGCTGACGGCACCAGAGCTCACGGGCGAGTGGGAATACAAGTTGTCGCAGATGGAACGCGGCAACCTCGCGCGCGACGCCTTCATGCAGGAAATTGCCCGCATGACGCAGACCATCGTCAAGCGCGCCAAGGAGTACGACTCCGATACGATCCCCGGCGATTACGCGACGCTTGCCACGCCGTGCCCGAATTGCGGCGGACAAGTGAAAGAGAACTATCGCCGCTTCGCCTGCACGCAGTGCGAATTCTCGATTTCGAAGATCCCCGGCAGCCGCCAGTTCGAAACCGAGGAAGTCGAGACCCTGCTCGCGCAAAAGGAGATCGGACCGCTGTCGGGCTTCCGCAGCAAGATGGGGCGGCCCTTCTCGGCCATCCTCAAGCTATCGTTCGACGACGAGACGAAGAACTACAAGCTCGAGTTCGACTTCGGCCAAGATGCCGGCGGCGAGGATGGGGAAGTGCCCGACTTCTCGGGGCAAGAAAGCGTCGGTGCTTGTCCGAAATGCCATGCCCGCGTATTCGAGCATGGCATGAGCTATGTCTGCGAGAACTCGGTGGCCAATCCGAAGACATGCGATTTCCGCTCGGGCAAGGTGATCTTGCAGCAGGAAATCGCGCGCGAGCAGATGGCCAAACTGCTCGGCGAAGGCCGCACCGATTTGCTGACGGGCTTCAAATCGTCGCGCACGGGCCGCAACTTCAAGGCCTACCTCGTCAAGCAAAGCGACGGGAAGATCGGCTTCGAATTCGAGAAGAAAGAGCCTTCCGCGAAAGCGGCAGCCAAGACAGCATCGCGCAAGGCTGCTTCGTCGACCGCCGATGAGCAAGCCGACAGCTCGGCACAAGCCGCACCGGCCGCGCCCGCCAAGAAGGCGGCGTCGAAAACCGCAGGCAAATCAGCCGTGAAAGCCGCCGCCAAAACGCCGGCCAAGCGAACGGCGGCGCGCAAAGTCGACGCCTGACGCCGGGCGCGTCGATACACAAGACGCAAAAGCGAGCGCATTCGTGCGCTCGCTTTTTTTTTTGACGGAAATGCGTCCGGCCTGCCGAGCCGAACGCCGTTTCGGCGCCGCCGGCGCGCAACGCGCCTTACAACCGCGACGGCGTAT
>JBQCDS010000276.1:0-4025 GCA_051961035.1 Trinickia sp.
GGTCGGATCGTAGATGCCTTGGAAGTTGATGAAGCCGCCGATACTCAAGGACGTATTTGTACCGGGCACCATGAATGAATGCGGCATTGCGCCGCGCTGCACGTATTCCGCGGACGTGCTCAACTGCTCGGCTTTCATGGGAGTGAGTCGAACGCCCTGCGCCTGCGCGACGGTGACCGGCGTAGCCAATTGCTGGGCTTGCTTCGCTTGGGTCGCCGCTTGTTGCGCTTGCGCTGCCTTCAATTGAGCGATTTGTGCCGACAGATCATGGATTTCCGCTTCGAGCTGAGTCAGTTGGTCCGCGTGCGCGGCCGGTGCGAGAGCCAGCCCGGCGATGGCGCAGCACATCAATTGCGCCGCTAGCGACGTCGGCTTTCTCGTCCATCGCTGCCGTTCGTCGATCGAATTCGCCCACCTTTTCATCAATGTCTCCTGCGTCTGATTGTTTTCGCGAGTACTGCTCGTGGAGTCGTTGCAGACGAGCAGTGACCGCATGGTAGGGAGTGCAAGCTGTCTATCGGCTGTCAGGAAGCGGGCGTTTCCGTCCGGACTTACCCGAGGGCGTTTGCGGCGCGCGGTGGGTGCGCCCGCCGGTTACAAACCTGTCGCCGCTGACAGCTTTCTTCGACACGGGCATTGATGCGATGCGGTGAAACGACCGCACGCCGAATGGGAATTCGCGAGCTTTTATGAAAACGATTGAATTCGAAATTGCGCCGCGTTTGTCGCCGGAATCGATGCTTGATCGAAATAACGACCCGATATTCTTATGCCGCCGGCGTCCATCGGCCTTTTAAAAAAACATCGGCCGCGTGCTGCATGACTAGATCACCCAAACGAACGCGCGCCCCGTGCAGAGTGCAAAGCGAACTTACTTGGAAGAGGGGGAAAGCGACGGACTTCGGCATCGCGATGCGATGGATTCGGAATGCCTACGCGATGCCTCGCGCGAGATGGAAGCGCAGCCTAGGACAACGGTGCGCTCGATGGTGCCGGCACCACGAGGAGCACGCCGCGAATGCGACTAAACGCGCGGCATGCTCGAGCCAGGGAGCGGCGGCGGTGACGCGACGCGTCTTAGCCTCGACCGCGCGATCCGTCGCTGCCGAAGCCGGTTCCCCAACCGCCGTAATGGCCATCCGAACCGTAGGCGGTATGCCCGGACGCCGACGCACTGGGCGCACCGCCCATCGTCGACGTGCAGCCGGCAAGCAAGCCTAACGCAAGCAGAACGGCGATTCCCGATAGAAGCCGTCTCGGGGTGCAAAACAAGATTAACGATCTCATAGCGAACTCCTACTCCTGTTCGTTGCGTTGTTGGCGCCGCGAGGCGCCGATGGATGAATGCGTGCAATTTGCGCGCCCCGTCCAATGCGATGGCGCGCTTTTGGCGTCCCACGCGAACGTCGTGCAATCGATTATCGTGCCCTTACCTTAAGCTTGTCTGAGCGCGAAGGTGCCGGACCGCACAGGCCGGCCCGCGGCTCTGGAAAGCAACCCGCGCTCAGCGTGATAGCCAAGACGGGCGGCTCCACCGGATAACTTCGTCATGCCGATGCCCACCGCGCGGCTGGTAAGCTTCTGCGCAGACGCTTTTCGGATTCAGGCGACTGACATGGAGGTGCCATGACCCTGCAGCAGTTGGAGACATTTTTTTGGACAGTGAAGCTAGGTAGCTTCTCCGCAGCCGCCGAGCGTCTGTACGCGACGCAGTCGGCGGTTTCGATGCGGGTCCGCGAACTCGAGCGAGCCTTGGGTGTCGAGCTTTTCGATCGAACGCATCGCACCGCGCGGCTCACGCCCAAAGGGCGGGAATTGATCGACTACGCAAGTCGTATCCTCGATTTGTCGACGGAACTGGAACATCGCATCGGCGCACCGGAAGCGACATCGGGAACGGTGCGCTTCGGCGTCGCTGAAGTGGTGACAACGACTTGGCTACCGCGTTTGATCACCGTGATTGCCGAACGATATCCGAATGTACGCCTGGAGATTGAAGAAGCATTGACGTCCGAGCTGATGGCAAGCCTGCATCAAGCCGAGCTCGAGCTTGTCCTTGCACCGGGGCATACGCGCACGCCGGAGCTGTCCACGCTCTCGCTAGGGGCTGTCGATTTTCAATGGATGGCCAGTCCTGCGCTCGGTCTCGGCAATCGCACATACAGCCCGCGGGAGCTTGCCGAATATCCCATCATCGGGATGAAGCAGACGTCATTTCATTACGCGGCGATCGAAGACTGGTTCATGAGCGAACACGCGCGCTGTCGATATCTAGCGCGCTGCAAGAGTGTGGCCGTGGCAGCATCGATGACCGTATCCGGCATGGGCCTCTCGTATCTGCCGGTGATGTCTTAACAGCACGAGATCGAGCAATGCACGCTCGCGATCGTCAATGTGGCGAATCCGCTCCAGCCCGTGGAGTTCATTGCTGCCTGCCCGGCGGGACACTCGTACTCGCTTCCAAGAGCGATCGCTGAACTCGCGCGAGAGGTCAGCGATTTTCAAGCGTGTCGATGATCCGCTCACCCATTCGTACGACAAGACGAGCCGGTGAGCCTTGCTGCTTCACAGCGTCAGATCAGAATTCTTGATGTATTCCCGCGAAAATTACTCGTTTGAGTTTATGCATCCACGCTTCTAACCTTTATCGAAACACAGCGACAAGTCTTGCCAGGAAAGCTTGTGATGACTGTCGCCGCGAGATCAGGAGGAAGACATGGAAGCGGTCCTCATACGGGAGGAAGCCCCCGTTCGCGCTGACGGCGAGCGCCCCAAAAAAATGGACGTTTGTCTCAAGTCGGTCACCGCGCTCGCCGATGATGTCAACGCGTTCGAGATCGTCAGTGCAGACGGCCAATCATTGCCCGAATTCACAGCCGGCTCGCATATCGACGTGCATCTATCCGGTGGCATCACGCGCCAGTACTCGCTTTGCAATCCACCTTGGGAGCGCAATCGCTATGTGATCGCGGTGTTGCGCGACGCTCAAGGGCGCGGTGGGTCGATCGCCATGCACGACCAACTGCGCGTAGGCCAGACGCTTACGATTTCCCGGCCTCGCAACCATTTTTCGCTGTCGCGATCAGCGCGCCGGCATGTGTTTATTGCCGGCGGGATCGGCATCACACCGATCATGGCCATGATTGCCGAGGTAAGGGCGCGTGGCGAGCCATTCCATTTGTACTATTGCGCGCGCTCGGCACGGCGAGCAGCGTTCCTCGAAGAGCTGAAGCCGCTCATCGAGAGTGGCCAGGCGTCGGTTCACTTCGATAACGGCGATCCGAAAAACGGCCTCGACCTGGTATCCGCGCTCAGCGCTTATTTTCCGGGCACGCATCTCTACTATTGCGGACCGAGCCGGCTCATGGATGCCATCGAAGCAGCCAGCGAACACTGGCCGTCCGGGACGCGGCACTGTGAGCGATTCTCGGCAGGCACCGCGCGTGAGGCAAGTGCCGCACACAGCGAGAGCGATGTGCCATTCGACGTCGAGCTTCGCCGCTCGCAGAAGATATTCACCGTGCAACCGGGCGAATCGATTGTCGATGTACTGCGATGTAACGGTGTCATGGTCGATACCTCGTGTTGCGAGGGCTATTGCGGAACCTGCATGACGCGCTACCTCGCAGGCGAGCCGCTGCATCGCGACACCGTGCTCGACGACGAAGACCGCCGTGAATTCGTCATGATCTGCTGTTCCCGAGCGAAGAGCCCTGCGCTCGTCCTCGACCTCTGATCAGCTACATAAGCCGACTTGCAACACGATGCCGGGGCTCGATTCCTGGCTGAGAAAACGTTGCCATTCTTCTGGAGACAAGCGCGCCATGAGTACGTTCGAATATGTGAAGGACTGCTGGTATCCGATTGGATTTTCGTCTGAGTTCGCTGCGGGAGAGTTGCAGGGTCATAAGATCGTCAACCGTCCAATCGTGATGTGGCGTGCCGAAACCGGGGAAGTCGTGGCCTTCGACGACCGTTGCTGTCACAAGCGTTTCCCGCTGTCGCAAAGCAAGCTGCTCGACAAT
>JBQCDS010000277.1:0-2791 GCA_051961035.1 Trinickia sp.
CGTTCGGTCCGCTGACCACTCGACGCAGCCAAGACGACATCAATCCCGTTTAATAGCGGTGGACGCTCGGCGGAATCACGAATGATGAACCATTTCGATCCGATACAGACGTGCGATTGCCGACGACGATCGGCCCGCCGAGCCAGCGATATGGGGGGCGTCGAGACGTGTTCCCGTATGGCCATGGGTATGCTGGGCGCCTTTCACTGGGTTACGCCTCCCTCGAAAGAAAATCGAACAGCCGCGCCACCTCCGGCGACAAGCCGCCCGCAGCCGACGCACCGATCAATAGGCTTCGCATCGCCCAAGCGTCGCTGAGTCGGACCATGGACAGGCGCTCGACGAGCAGTCCCGGCCTGACCGTCGAACGCGGCACGATGCCAATGCCGAGTCCAGACTCGATCATGCGGCACGCGCCGTCGAAGCTCGCTACTTGAATTCGAAGCTTGAGCGGCCTGCCGGCCGCGAATGCGGCATCGTTCATTCTGGCGAGCAACGAACTACCCGTATTCAATCCCACGTACTCTTCATCGAGCGTATCCGCGAAACCGATTTCCTCCTTGCCCGCCAACCGGTGGGTTTGCGGTACGAGCAGAATCAGTTCGTCTCGGCGGTATAAGCGACAGTCGATGCCATGCGCCGGCGTATTGTCGGCGAACACACCGAGATCGGCCTTCCCCGACTTCACGGCATCCACGATCTCGCCACTCAACCGCTCCTCCAAGCTGATCTTGATCGTCGGATTTTCGCCCAGGAATCTCGCCAGATCGCCGGGCAGGAATTGAATGACCGACGACGTGTTCGCCCACAGCCTGACGTGTCCGCGCACACCGGTGGCGTAGTCGCTGATTTCATTCGCCATTCTGTTGATCTGATCGAGTACGCGCGAGGCATGCTCGAGCAAACCTCGGCCGGCAGGCGTCAACTCCACGCCGCGCGGATGACGAACGAGCAGCGTGCAGTCCGTCACACTTTCCAGTTCGGCGATGCGCTTGCTGATCGCAGACAGCGTCAGTTGCCCATGCTCGGCCGCCTTAGTGAGGCTACCGTGTTCCGCCACGAGCAGAAATATTCTGAGCGATTGCAGGTCGAAATGCGAGGGATTGGCCATGGCGCGACGTTCGATCGATGGATAGCGTGCACTGCGCAGTTCGTCTTACGCCTAGAAGTTAGCAACGACGAACTGCGCCCCCACGCTCCGTGAAAGCACGAGGTCGGCGTTCGGCAGATCGTTCGCGTCGAGCTTCTCGCGTATGGCCGCCTCGTCCATCCCGTACCCGCGCCAGCGAGCAGCGAGGCGGCGGATGAGCACGTCCCGCGGTACGTCGAGCATGACCGTCATGTCGAAGTACCGCCGCAGCGGCGCCCATGCCGGGTCATCGAGCAGCAGATAGTTGCCTTCGACCAGAATGAGTTTCGCCGAAGCGGGAATGATGTCGGCCCCGGCGCGGGCGATTTCGAGCGATCGATCGAAAACGGGAACGGCGATGTCCTTACCGTTATCCGCACTGAGCCGTTCCAGCATCGCTTCCAAGCCGCCGACATCGAACGTATGCGGCGCGCCTTTGCGCGATCGGTCGCCGCGCGCGTCCAGGATACGATCGTCGAAGTGATAGCCGTCCATCGCAAGGAGGCAAGCGTAGCCCGGGCGTTCGCGATCGAGGGCATCGCGCAGTAGCTCGACGAAGGTGCTCTTGCCCGCGCCCGGCGCGCCCGCGATACCGACGAGCCTGCGTGCGTCGCCCTTCATCTCGAGCAGATGCTCGATGAACCGCTCGCGATCGACGCGTAGCGGTTGGGGTGTTTCGGTGTTCACGACAATCGGCTCCAGGAAGAGACTTCGAATCGGCAAGCGCGACGGTTAGCGCGCCTTCGACGCGAGAGATCGTAGCAGCCTCGCCGGGGTTCGGGAAGAGAAGTTGCCGCCGCCGAAGCTGAACGGCTGCGCGGCGATCCGGTGCACGCGCCGGTCGAAGGGGAAGGCCCGAGCCGCACGCGATTTCGGACAGGCCATGCTCGGTTGATCGCGAGGAGATGGCGAAGATGCGTTCGCCTATGCGAAGCCACGGCGTTGTCAGCATCGGAATGCGACCTACGATAGCGGTATCGAAGGCGTTCCGATTCCCCGGCCCGCTCCTTTTGCCGCCCGCTGATACAAAAACTTTTCAATGGACAATCAAACCGTCTACCGCTCTCCTTTCGTGGCATTGCTCGAGAACGCAATATCGAAGAAGCCGCATGACATCTTGTTCGATCTCGCGTACGAGGAAACGCTCGACGCGCTACGCCAGGGAGGCAGATTCACGCTCGCGGATCTCGATCTCACGATACCGGCGGGGGTCTATCCTCCGCGGCCGGGAAGCTCCACCGAGTTTTTCTGCAGAAACTGGGGCGCGGCGGGTTTAGGCAAGGTGGGCGGCACGCTCCTCGAAATGGGAACGGGTTCCGGTGCGCTCGCGCTTCACGCCGCGAAGCAGGGATGGGATGCAACGGGCGCGGATATCGACGAAGTGGCGATACGTGCAGCGAAACATAACGCTGCGCACAATGGTGTGAAGGCGCGGTTCGTTTGCTCGGATCTCTTTGCCGCACTGGCAGGCGAGCGCTTCGATGTCATTCTCTTTAATCAGCCGTTTTACCATAAGCCTCAAGTACGCCCGGACGAGCGGGCGCTCGCGAATTCGAACGGCGAGCTGACTCGGCGCTTTCTCGACCAGGCAGCCGATTTCCTGGAGCCGGGCGGCCGGCTCGTGTTTTCTTATTCGAACTGTTCGGCGGATCACTTGCTGGA
>JBQCDS010000278.1:0-7644 GCA_051961035.1 Trinickia sp.
GATGCGCTTCGCGCCCGGTGCCGAGGATGCGCTCGCCATCCTGTCCGCACATGGCTTCCGCTTATTCGTCATCAGCAATCAAAGCGGCGTCGCGTTGGGACGCTTCCCCTACGACGCGCTGCGCGAAATGGAAGCGCATCTGCGGGGCATGTTCGACGCGTGCGGCGTGACGCTCGCAGGCGCCTACTGGTGCCCCCATCATCCCGACGGCGTCGTGGCGCGCTATGCCCACCGCTGCGCATGCCGCAAGCCGGCACCGGGGCTCCTATTGCGGGCCGCGCGCGAGCATGCGATCGATTTGCCGGCAAGCTGGTTCGTCGGCGATATCCTCGACGACATCGAGGCGGGCACGCGCGCCGGTTGCCGCACCGTGCTCATCGACAACGGCAACGAAACGTTGTGGGAGCCGGGGCCTTTTCGCGTGCCGACATTGCGCGAGCCGAATCTGCTGCGCGCGGCGCTGGCCATCGTTGGCGAGCACGAGGCGGCGATGTCGCTTGCGGATGCCGTCGACGAAGGGCCTCGGCGCGGTCACGGCGCGCAGGCGGACTGCGTCACGGGCGCATTGCGGGAGGGTACGCGATGAGCGCATTGCCCTTCACGATCGCGCCGGTCGATGCCCAGGCACACGAACGGGAAACGTTCGTCGCGCCGTGGGGCGCGGACATCAAGCGGATTCTTTGCGTGAGGCTCGACCGGCTCGGCGACATCCTCATGACAACGCCCGCCATTCACGCGCTGCGCGAGTCGGCGCCCGGGCGGCACATTACGTTGCTGACGTCGAGCGTCGGGGCCCATGCCGCGCCGTTCTTGAGCGACGTCGACGATGTCATCGCCTACGACGCCCCTTGGCATGGCCCCACCCCTACCTCGTCGCCATCCGTCGATCTCGCCATGCAACGCAGGCTCGAGGAGGGCCGGTTCGATGCCGCGGCGATTTTCACGGTCTACAGCCAAAGCGCACTGCCGGCCGCCCTGCTTTGCTATCTCGCGGGGATTCCCCGCCGGCTCGCGCATTGCCGCGAGAATCCCTATGGGCTCCTAACGGACTGGGTGTGCGAACCCGAACCGCGAGGCGGCGTCCGGCACGAGGTGGAACGGCAGTTGGCGCTCGTCGGCAAAGTGGGCGCCGTCTGCGCCGACACGCGCATGCGGTTTCAAGTCAGCGGCGAAGCGCGCAACGCCCTGAAGGCGCGACTTGCCGCGCGCGGTATCGAGCCTCAGTGCCCGCGGTTCGTCATTCACCCGGGCGCCAGTGCAGCTTCGCGGCGCTATCCGACCGATCGCTTCGGCGAGGTAGCCGCGCGCTTGGCGCGTGCCAGTGCATGGCCGATCTTGCTGACGGGCAGCGCCGACGAAGCGCCCTTGATCCGCGAGGTCATGGAATCCGCAGGGCCGGCGGTGCGCGCACGTCTGCACGATTTGTCAGGACTCCTTAACTTGGACGAATTCGCCGCGCTGATCGAAAGCACGGCGGTGCTCGTGACGAACAACAGCGGCCCCGTCCATCTGGCCTCGGCGCTCGCGACGCCCGTCGTGGATATCTACGCGCTGACGAACCCGCAGCACACGCCTTGGCAAACCGAGCAGCGCGTCCTCTTTCGCGATGTCGAGTGCCGCTGGTGTTACCGCGGCGTATGCCCGCAAGGCCATCACGCCTGCCTACTCGGTGTCCCACCCGCCGAGGTTGCCGCCGCCGCATTGGAACTCGCCGCCGCACGCGGCGCGCCGCCATCGCCGCCATCTTCCGTATCGCCCGCCGACGATGCTGCCGCATCGGCGATCGCCCCGATTTCTTCCTGACTGTCGCCCGGAATAACCGCCATGTATACACTTGGAATCAATGCCGTTTACCACGACAGCGCCGCGGCCCTCGTTAAGGACGGCATCGTCATCGCCGCCGCGGAAGACGAGCGCTTCACGCACGTGAAGCACGCGAAGCGTCCGGTGCCGTTTTCGACATGGCAAATGCCGTTCGATGCGATCGACTTTTGCCTAAAGGAAGCCGGCATCACGCTCGCCGATGTCGACCACGTCGCCTATTCCTACAACCCGGCCCTGCTGCCTTCGATGCCCGATCCGGCGCACGGCAACGCCACGATTGCGTTGCCTTTGCAGCCGGGCTTGCATCGAACGACGAATCCGGGCGAGTCGCCGTGGGATCCGCTGTTCGTCAGTTATATCGTCAATGCGCGGGCGCAGCTCGTCGACGGCGCGCCGCATCATCTTGCCAAGCGCTTTCGGGCGCCCGGCGGCGGGCACCGCTTTGCCTGGCATTACGTCGAGCATCATCTCGCGCACGAAGCGAGCGCGTTTCTGGCCGCGCCGCTCGGCGATACCGCCGTGCTGACGATGGACGGCCGCGGCGAAGGCGTCACGACCAGCCTCGGCCAGTTCGTCGACGGACAGTACAAGCGCATCAAGCAAGTCGAACTACCCCACTCGCTCGGCTTGCTCTACGAAGCCGTCACGAGTTGGCTCGGCTTTCTGCACTCGTCGGACGAATACAAAGTCATGGCGCTCGCGGCGTTCGGCCGCCCCGTGTACGTCGACGAGTTTCGCGAGATCGTCCGCTATAAAGGCAACGGGAGCTACACCGTCGACGAGCCACGACTCCTCGATCGCTTCGGGCCGGCGCGCGAGCGCGGCGGCCCGTTGGAACAGCGTCATTACGACATCGCCAGTTCGCTGCAAACCGTCCTAGAGGAAACCGTGCTCGAACTCGCGCGCTGGCTTCACGAGCGCACGGGCCTGCCGCGCCTGTGCATGGCCGGCGGCGTGGCGCTGAACTGCGTGATGAATTCGCGCGTGCGCGACGAGGGCCCGTTCGACGAGGTTTGGGTGCAGCCCGCCGCCGGCGATGCCGGCACCGCCCTCGGCGCGGCGCTTTGGATCGACTGGCGCGAGCGCGGGCTGACGGGGGATCGCGCGCGGCATTGGACGATGGATCACGCCTATCTGGGCCCGTCGTATCCCGATGACGAGATCGAATCGTTTCTGCGGTGGTCGAAGGTGCCCTTCAAGCGGCTCGACGACATCGCCGGTGCAACGGCCGATCTGCTCGCGGCCGGCCATGTCATCGGCTGGTACCAAGGACGCACCGAATTCGGCCCCCGAGCCCTCGGCGCGCGCTCGATCCTGGCCTCGCCGATCGACCCCGGCATGCAAGCGAAGCTCAATGACATCAAGGATCGAGAAGACTTTCGGCCCGTGGCGCCCGTCGTCATGGAAGAACACGCGCATGCGTGGTTCGTCGATGCGCGCATCGCGCCATTCATGCTGTTTATTTTCGATGTCAGGCCCGACGTGGCGGAGCGCATTCCGGCCGTGCGGCATGTCGACGGCACCGCGCGCGTGCAAACGATCAACCGCTCGCAACATCCTCTCTATTACGACTTGCTCGCCGCTTTTTATGCGCGCACGGGCGTGCCGATTCTCGTCAACACATCGTTCAACACCCGCGGCGAGCCGATGGTCAATTCGCCGCGCGATGCGCTGGAATCGTTCTGGACTTCGCCGCTCGATGCACTCGTGATCGGGCCGTTCCTCATCACCAAGCAAGGAGCCGCGGCGTGAACGGACCAACGGTTGCGGGAACGGCAGCGCCACCGCCAACAGGAACACAAACAGCACCGCAACGTGAAGAGGCGTGCGGGGACAGCGCGCAAGCCCAGCTGCACCCGGCCGTCTCGGTCGTCGTGCCGACCTGGCGCCGGCCGGCGCTGCTCGAGCGATGCATGGAAGCGCTCGTACGACAGACGCTATCGCCGTCCCGCTATGAAATCGTCGTCTGCGACGACGGGCCCGACGAAGCGACTCGCGCGCTCGTCGAACGCATCGCTGATGCGCATCGCGCTCGCGGGTTGCAAGTGCGCTACTTGCCGATCACGGCGACCCAGGGGCCCGCGGGCGCACGCAACGCCGGGTGGCGCGAAGCGCGCGGCGACGTCATCGCCTTCACCGACGACGACACGATTGCCGACGCGCGTTGGCTCGAAGCGGGCCTCGATGCGTTGGCCGACGACGGCGTATGCGCCGCGTCCGGTGCGATCGTCGTGCCCTTGCCCGCGTATCCGACCGATTACGAAGCCGACGCGAGCGGGCTCGAGCGAGCGGAATTCGCCACCGCGAACGCATTCGTCAAACGCAGCGCGCTGATCGCCGTAAGCGGCTTCGACGAGCGCTTCACCAGCGCGTGGCGAGAGGACTCCGATCTGCAGTTTTCGTTGCTCGATGCCGGGGGGCGCATCGTCAGGGCAGAAGAGGCGATCGTCGTGCATCCGGTGCGGCCGGCACGTTGGGGCGTGAGCTTGTCGCAGCAACGCAAGAGCGCCTTCGAGGCCCTGCTCTATCGGAAGCATCCTACGTTCTATCGCCAACGCATCGCAAAGACACCGCCGATCGATTACTACGCAACGGTGGCGGGCGCCGTCACGGCAATCGTCGCCGGTGCGATGCGCGCTCCGGCGATCGCGGCAATCGGCGCGCTCATCTGGCTTGCGCTCACGCTGCGCTTTTTCGCGCTGCGCATGCGCGGTCGAAGTCGAACATGGAACCACATCGCCGAAATGGCGGCGACGTCCGCGTTGATTCCGTTTCTTTCGATTCATTGGCGCCTGCGTGGCGCCCTCCGTTATCGAACATGGTTCCTTTGATGCCACCTTCTTGCGCTTCGCTCAATGTCACACCGCCTCGTCGGGTGGCGATTTTTCGCGCACTACAGCTCGGCGACATGCTCTGCTCCGTACCGGCGCTGCGCGCGCTACGCCGGGCGTGGCCCGAGACGAAAATCACGCTGATCGGTTTGCCGTGGGCCGTGCGATTCGTCGAACGGTTCTCTTCGTTGGTCGACGACCTCGTGGTCTTTCCCGGCGCGCGAGGTTTTCCGGAGCAGGAAGAAACCGATGCCGGCTTACCGCACTTTTATGCCGCCATGCGCGCGCGTCGCTTCGATCTCGCCCTGCAAATGCATGGCAGCGGGGGGCCCGCCAACGACATCGTCAAGCGGCTCGGCGCACGCTCTTGCGCCGGCTTTCATCAGCCGCACGAAACGCCCGAGCCGGGCTTCATCGCGTGGCCGGACGACTTGCCCGAGCCGCGCCGCTATCTGGCGCTCGTCGAGGCACTGGGCATCGACGCGCACGACGACACACTATGGTTTCCGCTTTCGCTGCACGACCGGTGCGAGTACGAGGCACTGGAGGCACGCCATGGGATCGAGCCGGAGCGGTTGATCTTGCTGCATCCGGGCGCGCAGTTGCCGTCACGGCGCTGGCCCGCCGCGCGTTTCGCCGAGGTGGGCGATGCGCTGTCTGCACGCGGCTGGCAAATCGCGATTACGGGCACCGCGAACGAAGCGGCGATCACAGCGGCCGTGCTCGGCGCCATGGCCGCGCCGGCGCTGCACTTGACCGGCTCGACGACACTCGGGGGGCTTGCCGCGCTCGTCTCGCGCGCACGCCTTGTCGTCTGCAACGACACGGGCATCTCGCACGTCGCCGCCGCCATGCGCACGCCGAGCACCGTCATCGCGTCGGGCAGCGACACCCGCCGCTGGGCGCCGCTCGATCACAGCCGCCACCGCGTGCTGGCCGATTACCCGCCGTGCCGCCCGTGTGCGTTTCGCGATTGCCCGTACGGTCACGCATGCGCGCTCAACGTGAGCGTCTCGCGTGTCGTCGAAGCAGCGTTGGAACAGCTCTCGCATCGCGCGAGCGCCCATCCGGCCGGCGCCGGCGTATTGCACGCACGTCCCAATCACCACTCGCACCTGGAGCCCCGTCATGCGACCTAACCGGCGTCTTCGCGTGCTGACTTGGCACGTGCACGGCAACTACCTCTATTACCTCACCCAGGCGCCGCATGATTTTTTCCTGGTTACGCGGCCGGGGTATCCGCCCGGCTTTGCGGGCCGAGGCGGCGTGCTGCCCTGGGGCGAGAACGTGCATGAAGTCGACGCGGCCATGGTGTCGCAACGCGAGTTCGACGTCGTGCTCTATCAGCATCGAGAGCATTGGGAGCATGATCGCTTGGCCGTGCTGTCGGACGCGCAACGCAAGTTGCCGTCCGTTTATCTCGAGCACGACCCGCCGCAGAACAATCCCTTTTCCGAACGCCACTGGATGAACGATCCCGCGACGCTGCTCGTTCATGTGACGCATTTCAACCGCTTGATGTGGGACTGCGATGGCATTTCAACGCGCGTCATCGAACACGGCGTGCTCGTACCCGAAGGCGTGCGCTACACGGGCGAGCTCGAACGCGGCATCGTCGTCATCAACAACCTGCCGACGCGCGGCAGGCGTTTGGGCTCCGATATTCATGCGTCCGTATCGGAACGCGTGCCGCTCGATCTCGTGGGCATGAACGCGCAGCAGGCAGGCGGGCTCGGCGAAATCGGCAATCTCGATCTGGCGGCTTTCTGCGCGCGCTATCGGTTCTTCTTCAATCCGATCCGTTGGACGAGCCTCGGCCTTGCGATCATCGAAGCGATGACCATCGGCATGCCGATCGTCGGGCTCGCCACCACGGAGCTACCGACTGTCATCGTCAACGGCGAAAACGGCTACGTGGCGACCGACGTGGAGGCACTCGTCGAGCAGATGCGCGCACTGATGAAGGATCCAGCCGAAGCGCGGCGCCTGGGCGAAGGCGCGCGCCGCACGGCGCTCGAGCGATTCGGCATCGACCGATTCGCGCGCGATTGGGACAACGTGCTGCGCGAGGTGGCGCTATGACGGCGGCCGTGCTCCCGCTTGATTCACTAAACGACGATCGGAGCCCCCATCGATGAGAGAACTCGATCGAAAGCGAATACTCGTGACGGGCGGTGCGGGCTTTTTAGGCTCGCATCTATGCGAACGGCTCGTGGACGCCGGCCACGATGTGCTGTGCGTCGACAATTTTTTCACGGGCACGCGCGAGAACGTGGCGCATCTGCTCGGACGCAGCAACTTCGAGCTGATGCGGCACGACATCACGTTCCCGCTTTATGTGGAGGTCGACGAAATCTACAACCTTGCATGCCCCGCCTCACCCATTCACTATCAATACGACCCGGTTCGCACGACAAAGACGAGCGTGCACGGCGCCATCAATATGCTCGGCCTTGCCAAGCGCGTGCGCGCCAAGATCTTCCAGGCATCGACGAGCGAAGTGTACGGCGACGCGCGCGTCCATCCTCAGAAAGAGGACTACTGGGGGCACGTCAATCCGATCGGCCCCCGCTCGTGCTACGACGAAGGCAAGCGTTGCGCGGAAACGCTGTTCGTCGACTATCGGCGCCAGTACGGCATGGAAGTGCGCATCGCTCGCATCTTCAACACCTACGGCCCGCGCATGCATCCCGCCGATGGCCGCGTCGTCTCCAACTTCATGGTGCAGGCGCTCTCTGGCGAGCCGCTCACTGTCTATGGCGACGGCACGCAAACGCGCTCGCTGTGTTTCGTCGACGATCTGATCGATGCATTCGTCCGCTTGATGGATGCGCCCGACGGGAGTTGCGACCCGGTCAATCTCGGCAATCCGCACGAAATCACGATGCTCGAACTCGCGGAGCACGTACGGAACGCGACGCAATCGGCCAGCGAAATCGTCTTTCGTCCGTTGCCCATCGACGACCCGTGGCACCGTCAGCCCGATATT
>JBQCDS010000279.1:0-8191 GCA_051961035.1 Trinickia sp.
GTCGATGACGGTACCACCGCGAATCAGAATCGCCATGTCGATGTCTCCTATCGCATGCAATGCCGCCCATGGAAGGCGGCGATCGAACGCCCTTACGCCCGGGCGAGGCGCGCTCTCGCCCGATTGCCGAGCTTCATCCAGACGCCGTACACGAGCGCCGCCAACACGAGCCCGACGAACCAGGCATACGTATAGAGTCCCTTGAACATCTCGGGCACGTTCGGAAAGGCCGACGGAAAGGCCGTATTCAGAAAGCCGGGCAGATTCGGCAGTACGCCGACGAGCAGCGCCGCGACGGCAGCAAGGTTCCAGCCACCCGTGTACGCATAGTCGCCATGCTCGTCGAACAGCTCGGCATGATCGAGCCGCGTGCCCCGCACGAGAAAATAATCGACCATCATGATGCCCGCCACCGGGCCGAGCAGCGCCGAATAACCGACCAGCCACGTGAAGATGTAGCCGTGCGTGGTGGCTAGAATCTTCCACGGCATCATGACGATCGCGATGGTGGCCGTGATGAGCCCGCCCGTCTTGTACGAAACCGCTCTCGGCCAGAGGCTCGAGAAATCGTAAGCCGGGCCAACGAGATTAGCCGCCAGGTTGCAGCACATCGTATCGAGCGTGAGAATCACGAGCGCGACGCCGACGCCGATACCCGTCATGCGGCTCGTCAGGTCGATCGGGTCCCAGATCGCCTTGCCGTAGATCACGACCGTGGCCGACGTCACCACCACCGAGATGACGGAAAGGAGCGCCATCGGCGCGGGCAGCCCGATTGCCTGCCCCACCATTTGGTCGCGCTGCGTGCGCGCAAAGCGCGTGAAGTCGGGAATGTTCAGCGCCAGCGTGGCCCAGAACCCGACCATCGCTGTGAGGCTCGGCCAGAACGTCGACCAGAATTGTCCGGCCTTCTTGCCGCCCGCGACGAACTGCGACGGTGTCGAGAGCATCGAGCCGACACCGCCCGCCTTGGACGTCGCCCACCAGACGAGCGCCACGCACATCACGACCTTGATCGGCGCAGACCAGCTCTCGAGCCAGCGAATCGAATCGGTGCCGTTGACGATGAAGTAGATCTGGATTCCCCAGAAAAACAAAAAGCAGGCCGCCTGCCCCGCCGAGATGCCGAGCACCGCGATCGGCGCGCCTTGCAAGCTATTGCCGGTCAGGATGTTGAGGAGCGTGTAGATCGCGCTGCCGCCAAGCCACGTTTGAATCCCATACCAGCCGCAGGCGACGATCGCGCGCAGCAGCGCAGGCAGCTTTGCGCCCTGAGTGCCGAAGGAGGCGCGCACCAGCACGGCGTAGGGAATCCCATGCTTGGCACCGGCATGACCGATCAGCAGCATCGGCGCAAGGACGATCACATTGCCGAGCAGTACGGTCAGCACGGCTTGCCACGGCGACATGCCCTGGTCGGTCAACCCCGCCGCCAGCATGTATGACGCGATGTTCATCACCATGCCCACCCATAGCGCCGCGAAGTGATACCACTTCCAAGTGCGCCGGCGCGGATCGGTCGGTGCGAGATCCTCGTTGTAGAGCGCGCTCGCAGCCAGGCCCGGCTGCATCAGTGCATCGCTGCTGCCCACGGACTGATTCATTCGGTTCTCCTTGAGTGGCCTACGCACGATTCGCCCGTAGGCCCTGTCACATGGCCGGCACGCCCGTCCGGCAAAACGCGTCAGGCCTCGAGCGAGGCCGCATGCACCGGTACCCCCGCTTCATCGTGCGCGCGTGCCGGATTGTTCGGATGCGTGGTCCAGTTCGAATAGGCGCCGCTATCGACGCGCTCCATCGAGATGCATCGATCGACCGGGCACACATGCATGCAGAGATTGCAGCCGACGCATTGATCGTCGATCACCTCGAAATGGCGTACGCCACCCTTTTCCCGCGTGATGGCCTGATGCGACGTGTCTTCGCAGGCGATGTAGCAGAGCCCGCACTGAATGCAGCGCGAGGAATCGATGCGCGCCTTGATGTCGTACCCCATGTTCAGGTACTTCCAATCGGTCACGTTCGGTACCGCGCGGCCGCGAATGTCCTCGAGCGTCGCGTAGCCCTTTTCATCCATCCAGTTCGAGAGGCCATCGGCAAGATCCGATACGATCCGAAATCCGTAATGCATCGCGGCCGTGCACACTTGCACGCTACCGGCGCCGAGTACGATGAATTCAGCCGCGTCGCGCCACGTCGTAATGCCGCCGATCCCCGAGATCGGCAACCCCGGCGTCTCGCTGTCGCGCGCGATTTCCGCCACCATGTTCAGCGCGATCGGCTTCACCGCCGGGCCGCAGTAGCCACCGTGGGTGCCCTTGCCGTCAACGGTCGGCATCGGCGCCATCTGATCGAGGTCGACCGCGACGATCGAATTGATCGTGTTGATCAGCGATACGCCATCGGCCCCGCCTTTGAATGCCGCGCGCGAGCCGAGGCGAATGTCGCTGATGTTCGGCGTCAGCTTCACGAGGCACGGCAGCCGCGTGCCCTCCTTGACCCAGCGCGTCACCATTTCGACGTATTCGGGCACCTGCCCGACGGCCGCGCCCATGCCACGCTCGCTCATGCCGTGCGGACAGCCGAAATTGAGTTCGACGGCGTCGGCTCCGGTGTCTTCGACGCGCGGCAGTATCCCCTTCCAGTCTTGCTCGTTGCACGGCACCATGAGCGAGACGATCAGCGCGCGGTCAGGCCAATCGCGCTTGACTTGCGCGATCTCGCGCAGATTGACTTCAAGCGGGCGATCGGTGATCAACTCGATGTTGTTCAAGCCGGCGATGCGCTGCCCGTTCCATTGCACGGCGCCGTAGCGCGAGCTGACGTTGACGACGTGCGGATCGAGGCCCAGCGTCTTCCACACCACCCCGCCCCAGCCGGCTTCGAAGGCGCGGTGAACGTTGTAGGCTTTGTCGGTTGGCGGCGCCGAGGCGAGCCAGAACGGGTTCGGCGATGAAATGCCTGCGATGGTGCAGCGAAGGTCGGCCATGGTCGGCTCCGTGGGGCGATAAGTGACGCAGAGGGTGTGCCGAGCGCGTCAGGCTGCGTGCTTGGCCATGCGAGCGAAATGTCGGTCTATCGATTCGGCCGCGAGCTTGCCGTCCTGCACGGCCTGTACGGTCAAGTCGAGACCCTCGTGCGCGGCGCAGTCGCCGCCAGCCCAAACCTGCGCGAGCGAAGTGCGGCGCTCATCGTCGACAACGATGCGCCCACCATCGAGCGTGAGAATGTCGCGATCGATGCCGTCGGCAACGAGCGTCTGGCCGATCGCCTTCAGCACCATGTCGGCTTCGACGGAAAACCGCTCGCCCGTGCCGATCAAGCGCCCCGCGGCATCCTCGCGCGTGCGCTCGAACTGAACGCCGACCACCCGTCGCCCCTCGTCGTCCGCAATGAGCCGAAGCGGCCGCGCCCACAACGCGAGCATCACGCCTTGCTTTTGCGCGAATTCACGCTCGGCCCATGTCGCGCTCATCGCGTCCACCCCGCGCCGGTACGCCATCGTCACGCTCTGTGCGCCAAGCTTGCGGCTTTGCACGGCAGCATCGACAGCCGTGTTGCCGCCGCCGATCACCACCACGCGGCGGCCGACCCCTACGGTCGACTTATCGTTTGCCTGACGCAACCGCCCGATGAACGCGATGGCGTCTTCGACGCCGTCAAGTTCTTCTCCCGCGATACCGAGTGACTTGACGCCGGCCAGCCCCACGGCAAGAAACACCGCGTCGTGCTGTTGGCGCAGATCGGCAAGACTCAAGTCGCGCCCGAGCGCCGCCCCCGCCCGCCATTCGATGCCGCCAACCGACAGCAGCCATTGCACTTCGCGTTGCGCAAAATCGTCGACGGTCTTATAGGCGGCAATGCCGTATTCATTGAGCCCGCCAGGCTTCGCGTGGCGATCGAAAATCGTCACGCGGTGGCCCGACAATGCGAGACGATGCGCACACGCAAGCCCGGCCGGGCCCGCGCCAACGACCGCGATCCGGCGGCCCGTATCGGGTGCACGCGCAAAGAGCGGCGCGCGCGAGGCCATGGCCCAATCCGTCGCGTGCCGCTGCAGCGCACCGATCTGGACCGGTTCGTCGTCCTGATGATTTCTGACGCACGCACCCTCGCACAGAATCTCCGTCGGGCACACGCGCGCACACATGCCGCCGAGCGGATTGGCCGACAAGATATCGCGCGCCGCGCCCTTTAGATTGCCATTGCCGATTTTGCGAATGAAGCCGGGGATATCGATTTGTGTGGGGCACGCATGCACGCAGGGCGCGTCGTAACAATAGTGGCAGCGGCTCGCCGCTATCGCCGCCTGCGCAGGGTTCAAAAGCGGCGCGATATCGGCGAACTCGCAAGCCAATTGAGCCGTGTCGAGCCGGCCCGCGGCGATATCGCCGGTTTTCGTGATGGTCATGCGTGCTCCTTCGCAAGAAAGACGACAGGACAAGACAACGAAAACAACGGGAACAACGGAAACGACGAAGGGAGGCCGATTGAGCCGCGTGACTCAGACCGGCTCGCAGGCGCGCTCCAGCATCGCATGCAGCAACACGTTCGCGCCGGCCTCGATCCATTCGGGCGTCGCATCTTCTATTTCGTTATGGCTGATGCCGTCGACGCAAGGCACGAACACCATCGACGTGGGCGCGACCTGGGCGAGATAACAGGCATCGTGTCCGGCGCCCGAAACCATGTCGCGATGCGAATAGCCGAAGCGTTGCGTCGCACGCCTGACCGACTCCACGCAGGCGCGATCGAACGCCACCGGCGCGTAGTAAAAGATTTGCTCGAGCGCGGTTTCAAGACCGATAGCACCGGCAATGTCAGTCACGCCCTGGCGCAACTCGGCGTCCATCCGGGCAAGCACGCCGTCGTCGGGATGGCGGAAATCGACCGTGAAGAAAACGCGCCCCGGAATGACGTTGCGCGAATTCGGATGCACCTGCATCATGCCGACCGTCGCGCAGGCAAGCGGTGCGTGCGCAAGCCCGATGCGGTTGACAAAATCGACCACGCGCGCCGCCCCCAGCAGGGCATCGCGGCGACGCGGCATTGGCGTGGGGCCGGCATGTGCCTCTTGCCCTGTCAGCACGATTTCATACCACCGCTGTCCCTGCGCATCGGTGACGACGCCGATCGTCTTGCCTTCGGCCTCCAGAATCGGGCCCTGCTCGATATGCAATTCGAACGCCGCGTGGATCGGCCTGCCGCCGCAGGGCACGTCGCCCGCATAACCGATCCGCCGCAGTTCATCGCCGATCGTCTTGCCGTCCACATCCTTGCGCGAGAGCCCGTACTCGAGCGTGAAAACGCCGGCGAATACGCCCGAGGCCACCATCGCCGGGGCAAAGCGCGAGCCTTCCTCGTTGGTCCAGATGACAGCTTCGATCGGATGCTCCGTTTCGATGCGATGATCGTTGAGCGTGCGTATTACTTCCAGCCCGCCGAGCACGCCATAGATGCCGTCGAAACGGCCACCGGTGGGCTGTGAATCGGCATGCGAGCCGGTCATGACCGGCGCCGCCTGCGCATGGCGGCCCGCGCGCCGCATGAAGACGTTGCCCATTTGATCGACGCTGACTGTGCAGCCCGCCTCCTTCGCCCAGCCGACGATCAAGTCGCGCCCTTGCCGATCGAGGTCGGTCAATGCGAGCCGACAGACGCCGCCTTTCGCTGTCGCGCCGATCTTGGCCATCGTCATCAGGCTATCCCACAGACGCCGGCCGTTGACTTTCAACGACGTATCCATGCCCTGCTCGGTCATTGCGCTGGTACTCATCGGCCGCTCTCCTTATCGAATCCTTATCGAAACCGCACCATTCGCACTCGCCACCACCGCGTGCGAACCGCGTAGTGAAGTACGCGCTTCATCGTCCGTCGAATCCTGTCCAACTGGACAGGTTTTAGGATATGCATTTCGACATTGCAATGTTTTCTTTTTAAACGGCGAGGATGCGATCGCTTATGTTTCGCCGATCAGCCGTGCAAGCGGCGCTCGTAGCGATGTTGCGACTACAATGGGATCGAACACGGCACAGGACTGAACTAAGCCTTCAATGAAAATCGACGACCGACAGGCGGCCACGACCGATCACGCCGGGGCGCAGCCAGGCACCCCGATGATCAAACGCCGAAAGGCGCATATCCGGCTGTCCAATGAAGCGCATCTGCTCGCCTGCGCCGAGGCCGTGTTCGCCGAGCGCGGGCTCGAAGGAGCGAGTACGGCGATGATCGCCGAACGCGCCGGCGTGCCGAAGGCCAATGTGCACTACTACTTTCCCACCAAGCTCGCGCTCTATCGCCGCGTGCTCGACGACGTATTCGAGGAGTGGCATTGCGCGGCCGATACGTTCGATTCCAGCGACAACCCGGTCGAAGCGATCGGCGGATACGTGCGAGCCAAAATGGCGCTTTCGCAACGCCGGCCACTCGGATCGAAGGTGTGGGCCAGCGAGATCATTCAGGGCGCCACGCATATGCAGGACATCCTGTTGGGGCGCGTCAAGCCTTGGATGGAAACGCGTGTCGTGGTGATCAACGATTGGATCGCGCGCGGCCTGCTCGCACCGATCGATGCGCGAGCGCTGCTTTATTTGATCTGGTCCGTCACGCAGCATTACGCCGATTTCGATGCGCAAATCAAAGCGCTCTCGGGTAAACGCGCGTTGTCGAAGAAGGCATTCGAGGCACTCACCGAGCAAGTCGTGGATTTGGTGATTCGCGCCTGCGGCGCGAAAGCGCCGTAGGGCCGCATTGAGCGTCGGCGCTTGCGTCAACGCGCTCGTTGACAGGGGATACGGCGATGTCCTTGAATGAGCAAAATCGGCATAGGGAGTAGCCAACAGCCTACACCCCTGCCACACCACCCGGCATGCAGGTCCGCACCGGGCGGTTCGAGACCTTGACGTTAGCAGAGATGGCGACCGGTCAGCGTAATCGTCGAGCAATAGATATCAGGAGGCGTCCATCGCCAATCACCGCCCTCGATTGCGCGCTGAAACACCGGAGATAGTCGCACTAACGTTGGCCTTAACGGCCGGGTTCGGCATGAGGATATCGCGCCGCCCGCCCGACGGCGCCCCGTGGAGCGTCCCAACAAGTGGTCGAGGGCGTCTGGGCTTGACACGCAAATTTTGGCCCACCTAACCTGCCAAACCTAGGGCAAGATCATCCGGTCGACGGGAGAACGAACGATGAGATGCATCCCAAAGACGCTGCTGCCGGTGGCAGCCGCCATACTGTTGGCAGCTGCATTACCGGCTCGAGTGTTGGCAGCAGGCCCGAAGGTCGTCAGCGGTCCCGGCGCGGACGCGAGTTGCTTCGCCCCGGAGTCGAAAGACACCAAGTTCTTCCAATGGCCGGCCAAGCCCGGCCCTTACCGCATCGCGCTCGTGAACGGCTTCATCGCGAACGACTGGCGCGTTCAGATGATCCGCGTGGCGAAGGCGTATGTGGCCCAACCCGCCGTGAAAAAGGACATCAAGGAGTTCAAGGTGGTCTCGGTCGGCCAGGACATCTCCGCGCAAATCGCCGCCGCCGACAACTTCATCGACCAAGGCTTCGATGCGATCATCGTAGATGCCAATAGCGCGGCGGCGTTCAAGGGCGTGGTGCGCAAAGCCAACGCGAAAGGGGTGGTGGTCGTCTCGTTCGATAACGTGATCGATAGCCCCGACCAGATTTCGGTCAACGTCGACCAGATTGGGCTCGGCGAAACGGCCGCCAAGTTTCTGCTCAAGGAAGCGAAGAAAGCGGGCGATCTTACGTTCCTTCACGTGCGCGGCCCCTCGGGGCAGCCGGTGGATCTCGCACGCAACAAGGGCTTTCATGACGTGCTCGATCAATCGCACCGGAACGTGAAGGTGGTCGACGTCATCGGCAACTGGGCGCCCGGCGATGCACAAAAGGCCACGGCCGATGCCATCGCCGCGGGCGGCGTATTCGACGGCATTTATGTTCAAGGCGGCTCGCAAGGTGCCGTCCAGGCGATGCTCGACGCCGGCAAATTCAAGGCGCCCATTTCAGGCGAAACGGAGAATGCCTTCCGCATGCTCTGCGACAAGGCACAGCTCACCTGTCAGTCGGGCGGCACCGGCCCCGCGCAAAGCGCCGTGGCCATCAAAACGGCGCTGGCCGCGCTCCATGGCAGTGTCATCCCGCAGAGCATCGCCCTGCCGACCTCGATCGATTATTC
>JBQCDS010000280.1:0-8922 GCA_051961035.1 Trinickia sp.
GGAAGAGCAGCCCCTGCCCCTCGTTTTTGATGACGACGTCCGCCAGTTCCCATTGCGCTTGGCAGCTTTGATTCCTACATGTGAACACTGTGATTCTCCTACCGGGTCATCGGCTCATTCATTGCCGCTATTACTTTCCGTCGCGCCTTTGCGGGAACGGCTACCGCGCGAAGTGGATTTGCGCGTTGCCTTCGCCGGCTTGGCTTTGACGGGCGTTTCCGTTGCGACGGGCTCGGTGCTGGGCTGCGGACGATCCTGCGAGGCATGAACCCCGCTGCCGCCCGTCGCGGCTTTCTTAACCGACGCTTTGCGGGCAGTGCGGCGCGGCTTCGGCGCTTCCTCGGTCACCGCCGCGCTCGGCAAATCGGGAACAACGGCCTGCGCTTCAATGGTTGCGATAGGCGCTGTCGTGTGCGCGGGCATCGCCTCCTGTGTGGCTTTGGCCGCTTGGGCGACCTCTGCCGTCGCGAACGCTTCTGCTGCTTCGGAAGCTTCGACGCCAGCTTGCTCGCGGCCCGCCTTGCGACCGCCCCTGCCCTTCTTGCGGCCTTTTTGACTGTCCACTTCGGCCGACGCGCCGTTGTCCTGAATCATCGAGTCGGTCGCGGCTTGCTTCGCCGTGTCGGATGGTGTGGGTTGGCTCGGCCGATAAACGAATGCGCCGGATTTGTCGTCGCGGCCAACCTCGAGTAATCCGCGTGCTTGCGCTTCGTCGAGCAAATTGCCGAAGGCGCGAAAGCCATAGTAGGACTCGCTGAAATCGGGCTTGCGACGCTTGATCGCGCTCTTGAGCACCGACGCCCAAATCTTGCCGCTCTCGCCGCGCTCCGACGCCAGTGCATCGAAGGTCTCCACGGCAATCGCGATCGCCTTGGCCTTGCGCGACTCCATTTCGGCCTTCGGCTGTTTGTCTTCATCGGCCGCACGCTTGGCCGCGACACTCGCTTCTCGCGCTTCGCGCTTGGCCGCCGCGCGCTGATGCTCGCGCACGAGATCGTCGTAGAAGATGAATTCGTCGCAGTTGGCGACCAACAGATCGGACGTCGAATTCTTTACGCCCACGCCAATGACTTTTTTCGCGTTTTCGCGCAGCTTCGACACGAGGGGCGAGAAATCGGAATCACCGCTGATGATGACGAAGGTATCGACGTGCGACTTCGTGTAGCACAGATCGAGCGCATCGACGACGAGCCGGATATCCGCCGAATTCTTGCCCGATTGCCGCACGTGAGGTATCTCGATGAGCTCGAAGCTGGCCTCGTGCATCGACGCTTTGAAGCCCTTATAGCGATCCCAGTCGCAATAGGCCTTTTTCACGACGATGCTTCCTTTCAGAAGCAGCCGTTCGAGCACGGGCTTGATGTCGAATTTTTCGAACTTCGCATCGCGAACGCCGAGCGCGACGTTCTCGAAGTCGCAGAACAGCGCCATGCTGACGCTATCTTGGGGGAAAGCCATGAAGTTCTCCAGCCGATCGGGCGCAATTGATCCGTGAATGTTCAAATTGCGCACATGATAGCCGGTTGTGGCAAGCGAGCCCATGACGCCCCGCGCATCAGGGCCAGCGCAGCCGCTCGACCGTCATTTGCCGATGCGGCGCGTCGCGCATGAAGGCATCGATCGTTTCGCGGATATCCGCATCGATGAAATCCGCCCGCTCCGCGTCGATCAGCACGGTCGATCGTTCGGGAATCTGAGCCAAACAGCGGGCCAGCATCGGCTTGGCGAAGAAAGTCGCGTCCTTGCGCACCGAAAGCAAAAAATAATCGTCGTGCCGAGTGAGCACGAACGTGCGAGCGAAGCTCGCTCGCATCGCACAGAGCGCGCTCGTCGCGATGCCGATCGCGATCCCGATCAATAGGTCTGTCGCCAGCACGCCCGCAATCGTCGCGGCAAACGGCGCCCATCGGCCCACGCCTTCCCGCACCATGTCGATGAACAGGCGCGGTTTGGCGAGCTTGTAGCCGGTTTGAATCAAGATGGCCGCAAGGCTCGCCAATGGAATCAGATTCAGCACGGCCGTCAACACGAACACGCTGGCCAGCAACAATAGGCCGTGAATGACGGCTGACATCCGCGTCTGCGCGCCCGCGTGCACGTTCGCCGAACTGCGCACGATCACGGCCGTCAACGGTAGCCCGCCCAGCAAGGCAGCAACGACGTTGCCCGCGCCCTGCGCCTTCAATTCGCGATCCGGCGATACGCGCCGACGTTTCGGGTCGATCCGCTCGAGAGCCTCGAGGCTCAGCAGCGTTTCAAGACTGGCGACGACAGCCAGCGTCATGGCGACACGCCAGACATCGGGACTCGCCAGCTGCGATAGATCGGGCATCGAAATCGCATCGATTAACGCCATGGGCGAATCGAGCGCGGCAAGCGACACGCGATGTTCGACGGGGGTGGCCAGCATGGGAGCGACCCGGTCGAGCAACAGCGTGACGCCAATGCCGAGCGCTACCGCCGCCAAGGGCCCCGGCACCGCCCGCACCAGCGCGTAGCGTTTCGCGCGCGGCGTCTCCCATGCGAACAACAACGCGACGGACGCGGCGCAAAGCACGAGCGACACCGGCAAGATATCGCCGAGTGGCGTCGCGATCGCCACTGCATGAGGGCTCTTGGAATCGGCGCCGGCGACGAGCCCGGCACCCACCGGCATCTGTTTGACGATCAATATGATGCCGATCGATGCCAGCATGCCTTTCACCACGGCGGCCGGCACATAGCTCGCGATGCGCCCCGCGCGCAGCAGCCCGAAGCCGACTTGCAGCACGCCCGCAACCAGCACAGCGGCAAGAAACGCGGAGAAACTGCCGAGCGAGGCGATGGCCGACACGACAATGACGACGAGCCCGGCGGCGGGGCCGCTCACGCTCACATGCGAGCCGCTCAGCAGCGCGACGACAAGCCCCCCGACGATGCCTGAAACAAGGCCCGCGAACGGCTCGACGCCGGAGGCATTGGCGATGCCGAGGCACAAGGGCAACGCCACCAGGAATACGACGATGCCGGAGAGGACGTCGCGGCGCAACGTCGATAGCGATAGGGATACCCTCGAATCGGAAGATGAGTACATGGCCTGTCGAATGCGGATGGATTTGGTTCGGCGGCTTGTGGCGGCGAATGAATCGCGATGTCCTCCTCGGCACAGCATGGGCGTATGTCAGCCGTTCTTTCAAACTGCTTACACATGCTTTGCTCGTATCATACGAAGAAATGACTTCGGAAAAAAATCGTAAAAAAAAAGCGGCGCCCACAATTCGGACACCGCTTCTCGTTGCAACACCAACCTACTGGAACTTACTGGAACGCCACTTCCGCGAAACTTCGCAGCTTGCGGCTATGCAGCCGATCGAGCCCGTTCATCCGCAGCAACTCCATCGCCTTCACGCCAATTTGCAGATGCTGATCGACCTGTGCTCGATAGAATTGGTCGGCCATCCCCGGCAGTTTGAGCTCTCCATGCAGCGGTTTATCCGACACGCACAACAGCGTGCCGTACGGCACTCGGAAACGAAAACCGTTCGCGGCGATCGTCGCGCTTTCCATGTCGAGGGCAATGGCGCGGCTTTGCGACAGGCGTTGCACCGGTTCTCGGTGGTCGCGCAACTCCCAATTTCGATTGTCGACGCTGGCCACGGTGCCGGTTCGCATGACGCGCTTGAGTTCCGCGCCCTCGAGTTTCGTCACATGTGCGACGGCGCGCTCGAGGGCCACCTGCACTTCCGCGAGCGCCGGAATCGGCACCCATAGCGGGAGGTCTGCATCGAGCACGTGATCTTCGCGCACATAGCCGTGCGCGAGCACGTAATCGCCGAGACGCTGCGTATTGCGCAACCCCGCACAGTGGCCGAGCATCACCCACGCATGCGGACGCAGGACGGCGATGTGATCGGTGATCGTCTTCGCATTGGATGGCCCGACGCCGATGTTGATCATCGTAATGCCGCTGCCGTCCGCTCGCTTCAAGTGATACGCCGGCATTTGCGGCAGCCGCGCCGGCACCGTGCCTTCGTCGGGTTGTTCGCCGAGATTCGCGTTATAGGTAATCACGTCGCCCGGCTCGACGAACGACGTGTACTCGCTTCGATAAGCGCGCAGTTCTTCGTCGTCCGTGTGGGCCATGAGTTGGTGGCCGAGCTTCGTGAACTCGTCGATATAGAACTGATAGTTCGTATAGAGGACATAGTTCTGAAAATGCGTGGGCGACGTTGCCGTGTAGTGCTTGAGACGGTGCAGCGAAAAATCGACACGCGGCGCCGTGAACAAGGCCAGCGGCAACGGTTCGCCCGGCAGCGGTTCGTACGTGCCGTTGACGATACGATCGTCGAGCGCGGCCAGATCGGGCGTATCGAAGACATCGCGCATGGCCATCAAGCGCTCGCGCCCGAGATCGCCCTCGAGATGAATGCCTTCGGCGAAGGCGAAGTGGATGGGGATCGGCTGCTGCGACACCCCCACCTCGATCGCGACATGATGGTTCTTCGCGAGCAGGCGCAATTGCTCCCGATAGTAGTTGCCGAACAAGTCGGGGCGCGTCACCGTCGTCTCGAATACCCCCGGCCCCGCGACGAAACCGTACGAGCGGCGAGAATCGATATGCGTGTTGACTTCGGTGCGCACGCGTATGAACGGATAGCAGGCGCGCACGCGCTCGTGAAACGCCTCGTTGCGCCGATACCGTGCAAACGCGTCGCGCAAGAACGCGGCGTTCGCTTCGTAAATTTCGGATAGCCGCATGACGGCGTCGGCGGCGTCCGAGAACGCCTCGGTCGGAAAGTCGGTCGGATGCATCGCGCGCGCGTGTTGTGTGAGATCGTTTTTCATCGTTCGCTTCGCCTCGTTCGTTGCAACGACATTACCACGAAGCGCCGCCATCGGGCCCTTCCGCCCGCAGGCCCTCGCCGCTCGCGCGTTGCCCGGCGTGCGATCGGCGGGTCGCCGACGATTCGAGGGGCGCATTTGCTAGAATTCAAGGATCTTTCGGAGACCCACCATGAAGCCGTACATTTCCGCCGCCGTTTGCGCAGCGTTTACCGTCGCGAGTCTCGCAGCCGCGCCGCGCCTGGTGCTTGCTGCCCCGGCCGGCGACGCGCAAGCGCGCGACGCGCAACGCGCTGCCGATGAAGCGGCCGGGCTGCCCGACCTCACCAAGATCAACCGTCCGGCCGCCGAGGTTTCGTCGAAGGTCGATATCAACGACGTGCCGCGCACGCCGAGCTTCCATGAAAAGAGCCGCAACGGCACCGAGATCACCGAATACCGCGATCGCGGCAAGCCCGTGGAGATCGATGTTCGCTCCAATTTCGGCACGCGCTATCAAATGAGCGCCTCGCCGGACACATCGCCGCGCGTGCACAGCAGCGCTCAGCCAAGCACGCGTCTGCCGTCGATCAACCTGCGTTACTGATTTCATCGAATCGTTCGGTGCGTCGCGTCACGCGTGATTCGTTCGTTCGCTAGGCCGCGCACCGCCGACACTCAGCCTGCGCGGCCCGCACGCGCCGCTTCCCTTTCAATTGCACTCGAAGCCTCTCGCATGGCCGTCTTTACTGTCGTCAACGACACCGATCTCGCGCACTGGATGCGCCACTACGATCTCGGCGATGTCGTCGATTTCCGTGGCATCCCCTCCGGCGTCGAAAACAGCAACTTCTTCTTGACGACGACGCACGGCGCCTTTGTCCTCACGGTCTTCGAGAAGCTGACGGCGCAGCAATTGCCGTTTTACCTGGAACTCATGCGCCATCTGGCGCATCATGGCGTGCTCGTGCCGGACCCCATGCCGCGCAACGACGGCTCGCTGTTCGGCCTCTTGCACGGCAAGCCGGCGGCCATCGTGACGAAGCTGCCCGGTCAGGCCGAGCTGGCGCCGGGTAGCGAGCACTGCGGGGAAGTCGGTCAGATGCTCGCTCGGATGCATCTGGCCGGGCGCGATTTCAAGCCGTATCTGCCCAACTTGCGCAGCCTGCCGTGGTGGCAAGAGACCGTACCGCAGGTTCTGCCGTTTCTGACCGGCGATCAACGCGATCTGTTGAATTCCGAACTCGCGCACCAGGCTGCGTTCTTCGGCTCGGCCGATTACGCATCGCTGCCGGGCGGCCCGTGCCACTGCGATCTGTTTCGCGATAATGTGCTGTTCGCGCCGGCCTCTTCCTCGACGGATCACACCGTGCGCCTGGGCGGCTTCTTCGATTTCTATTTCGCCGGCTGCGACAAGTGGCTGTTCGACGTGGCGGTGACGGTGAACGATTGGTGCGTCGATCTCGCCACCGGCCGGCTCGACGACGCGCGCGCAAGCGCATTGCTGCGCGCCTATCAGACGGTGCGGCCGTTTACGCCAGAGGAACGACGACACTGGACGGACATGCTGCGAGCGGGAGCGTATCGCTTCTGGGTGTCTCGCCTGTACGACTTTTACCTGCCCCGGGCGGCCGAAATGCTCAAGCCGCACGATCCCACTCATTTCGAACGCATCTTGCGCGAGCGGCTGACTGGCGTCGCGCCTTTGACTGCGTCAAGTCCATGCAACTGACAGAAGTTTCCGCGAAGACCGGCTACGTTTGGTTCCGGCAAGGTATTTGGCTGTTCCGTCGCAATCCGCTTGGATTCCTGACGATCTTCTTCACCTATTTGATCGCGATGTGGGCCGTATCGCTGATCCCGTTCGTTGGCGCCGTGCTGCCGCTCGCTTTGATTCCGGGCGTTGCGGTTGGCTTCATGACAGCCTGTCGCGACACCGTGGCGGGGAAGCTGGTGTTTCCGACGGTGCTCGCCGATGGATTCCGGTCCTACGGCGCGGCAGGCGCCATGCGTCTGATCGAGCTTGGCGGCTTCTATGTAGCCGCGATCGCGCTCGTGTTTGCGAGCTCGGCATTGGCCGATGGCGGGGCGCTGTTCAAGCTGATGATGGGCACGCAACGCGTCTCTCCCGAGACGCTGACGGGGGGCTCGCTCATGGCGGCGGGGCTCGTCGCATTCGCGTGCTATGTGCCGATCGCGATGCTCTTCTGGTTTGCACCGGTTCTAACCGCATGGCACGGCATACCGCCCGTGAAGGCGATGTTCTTCAGCCTCGTGACATGCTGGCGCAATCGCGGCGCATTCATCATTTACGGCGCGCTCTGGTTCGCGACGGCGATCGTCGTCTCGACAGGGCTATCGCTGCTCATGGAGGCAATCGGCGCGCGCGACTACGCGTTCACCGTGCTATTTCCGGCATCGATTACGCTGACGACGATGCTCTACTGCTCGTTCTATGCCACGTACCGTGGCTGCTACGGCGTGCAAGAGCCCAACGGAAATGGCACGGGTACAAGCGCGCCGGGCACGCCTAGCGCCTGAGCCAACGCCGGCTCGTTCGCACGGCGCACGCTTGAATTAGCGTGCGGTTTGCCAGGAGCCGGTGTCCGCAACGAACGGATGTGCCACGGCCGCTTCGCGGTCGAGCTTACGCATACGGAATTCGAGATCGTACAGATCGGTGGCTTCGGCCAGGTAGGCATCGTTGCGCGCCTTTTGGCGCTCGTCGGCCGATTGGGTGAGGAGCAGGAACAGGCGGGTAAGCAGGAACATGATGTGGCCTCGTACGTGTTATGCGTGTTGTGCGCGTTACGTAGGTGTTAATACCTACTCGATAACCCGTATTATAGGGAAAACCCTAGGGATAGGCTAGCGCTTTCCAAGGCTGTGGTTTTTTCGCAATGAGGCCGCTCGTCGGAGCGTTGCGCAAGGGACTGGCCCGGCGCGGCGAAGCTGCCGGGCTATCGTGCGGCCGCTCGGCGAGCCGTCGCGCGCGGTCGGCGCCTTTGGTCGCGCAGAAATGCCCAGATGAGCGCGCTTGCATCGGGCCCCGTTTCCGAATGAAAGGGAACGGCCTCGTCGCCGCCGGCCCACGCGTGGCCGAGCCTCTCCACGCGGCAAACGCGCACCACGCGCCGGTTGCCCAAGAGGTAATCGTTCAATTGGGCGAGCCCCTCGTGCGTCTCGCGTTGCGTGCCCGCCACCCAGCTCCCGGCTGGATCGAGGAAGCCGTTCAGGCGCAGGAAAGCCAGGCCGAGCTGCTCCGCGTTTTTGGGGGCGACCACTCTGTCGGCATCGCCGTGCACGATGATCGCCGGCATTCCCGGGTAGCGCGCAACGTCGACGATCGCATCGACACGGCTGATCGGATCGCCGCGCACGCCCCGGCGCATCACGTCCATCGCCGTCATGCCCGAATGTGCTTCACCCAAGGCGGGGCCGGAGTGCAAGGCAATGCCCGCGAACCGCTCGGGGTAATACAGCGCGAGCAACGAGGCCAAACCTGCACCGGCGGATAATCCGGCCAGATAGACCCGTTCGGGGTCGATGCCATGGTGCTCGATCAACGAATCGACGAGCGAAAGAACGGCGCGCGCTTCGCCGAGCCCCGCCGTGTCTCTGTCGTCGTACCAATGCCAGCATCGGTGTGCATGGGCGTGCTTCGATTGTTCCGGGTAGACGACCGCGAACCCATTCCGATCGGCCACGAGGTTCATGCGCGTGCCCGTCGCGAATTCGTCGATTGTCTGGTTGCAACCATGCAGCATGACGATGAGCGGTGTCGTCGCGTTGCCTTTCCCTGCCGTTGGCGGAACGTAAAGGCCATACGACAAATGATTGACGAGGCGACCGGGCAGCGGCGGCGCCGAGTGATACGAGCGCGTCCATTGCCCCTTCGTCCAGGCGCCCGCGCGTGGACGGACCCGTGATTCCCTTGCTTCCCTCGGCTCTCGCGTGTCGCGCGGAGCCGGCGCAGCGCGTTGCGGCGCACGGCGCGCCGAGTCCGCGCGGTTGCGCCGCTTGGGCTTGGTCGGCTGCGCCGTCGGTATCGTCATCATTCGTTTTATGCCTTGCAACCACATTTTCGTTAATCTTTTAGTAATCGGCTTTGCTCACTAAAAG
>JBQCDS010000281.1:0-10649 GCA_051961035.1 Trinickia sp.
TGTCGCCGATGTCGGCGGAAGCCACCGTCGTGCGCAACTACATCGACACGCTGATCGCGTTGCCGTGGCGCAAGAAGAGCAAGGTCAACAACGACCTCTCGAACGCCGAGCGCGTGCTCGACGAAGATCACTTCGGCCTCGAAAAGGTCAAGGAACGCATTCTCGAGTACCTCGCGGTGCAACAGCGCGTGGATAAGGTGAAAGCGCCGATCCTGTGCCTCGTCGGGCCTCCGGGCGTCGGTAAGACGTCGCTGGGCCAGTCGATCGCGCGCGCGACGAACCGCAAGTTCGTGCGAATGGCGCTGGGCGGCGTACGCGACGAAGCCGAGATTCGCGGCCACCGTCGTACGTACATCGGCTCGATGCCGGGCAAGATCTTGCAAAGCTTGACGAAGGTCGGCGTGCGCAATCCGCTCTTCCTGCTCGACGAAGTCGACAAGATGGGCATGGATTTCCGCGGCGATCCGTCGTCGGCGTTGCTCGAAGTGCTCGATCCGGAACAGAACCACACGTTCGCCGATCACTACGTCGAAGTCGATTTCGATCTGTCGGACGTCATGTTCGTCGCGACGTCGAACTCGTTGAACATCCCGCCGCCGCTGCTCGATCGGATGGAAGTCATTCGCTTGGCGGGCTACACGGAGGATGAAAAAGTCAGCATCGCGCAACGTTATCTGTTGCCCAAGCAGAAGAAGAACAACGGTCTGCGCGATAGCGAGGTGGAAGTCACCGAGCAGGCGATTCGCGACATCATTCGCTACTACACGCGTGAAGCGGGCGTGCGTTCGCTCGAGCGCGAAGTATCGAAGATCTGCCGCAAGGTCGTGAAGATGTTGCTGCTGAAGAAGGCCGAAGGCGCGGTCAAGGTCGAAGGCGGCAACCTCGATACGTTCCTCGGCGTGCGCAAGTACGACTTCGGTCTGGCCGCGAAGGAAAACCAAATCGGCCAAGTCACAGGCCTCGCTTGGACGGAAGTGGGCGGCGATCTGCTGACGATCGAAGCGGCGGTGATGCCCGGCAAGGGCAACGTGATTCGTACGGGTTCGCTCGGCGACGTGATGAAGGAATCCGTCGAAGCGGCGCGCTCGGTCGTGCGTTCGCGTTCGCGTCGTCTCGGCATCAAGGACGAAGCGTTCGAGAAACAGGACATCCACATCCACGTGCCCGAAGGCGCGACGCCGAAGGATGGTCCGTCGGCCGGCGGTGCGATGACGACAGCGCTTGTGTCGGTCCTGACGGGTATTCCCGTGCGGGCCGATGTGGCGATGACGGGCGAAATCACGCTGCGCGGTGAAGTGCTGCCGATCGGCGGGCTCAAGGAGAAGCTGCTCGCGGCGCACCGCGGTGGCATCAAGCTCGTGCTGATCCCCGAGGAGAACGTCAAGGATTTGGCGGATATCCCGGACAACGTGAAGAACGCGATCGAGATCGTACCCGTTCGCTGGATCGACAAGGTGCTCGAGCTTGCGCTCGAACGTGTGCCTGAGCCGCTGGCCGACGAAGAGCCGAAGGCGACGCCCGTTGGCGATGGGTCGAAGGAGACGGGCACATCGGAAGTCGTCAAGCATTGAGTGACGACGGGCGGCCGGCTCGGCCGCTCAACAAAACCGCGAGGGTGCGAAAGCGCTACTCGCGGTTTTTTTTTCGACTTCACTTGCGGGCATGCTGAAATCGCCTTGGGGAATCCGCTCTGTCTGGCGGTTCTATGCGTTGTCTCCCACGCCAATGCTTGTGTTGCATCGATCGCACCGTTTTTTTGGAGAATTCAAGCTTTATCTCAATAGGTAGCATGCCGTCCGATGCCGGACAGTCCATGGATTGGCGCGCCAAGATTCCGAGGCTAAGAATGCCTCAAGGTTAATTCATTTCAAGTGTCGCGCAGGCGCGCGACCACCTGAAGGGGAACGGCGATGATGACTGCCCGCAACATGGAAACTTGGCGCGCCATCGGCATAGCCATAGTCGTTGTGCTGATGGGAAGCCCGCAGATAGCCTTCGCGAAACATGTCAAGGATACTTGCAAGCACCTCGCGATAAGGCAGATCGCCTTGGACAGCCCGGGCATGAGTAAATCCAATGCGTTTTTCGCGATTTTGAACGTAGGAAAAAAACCTTGTCGGCTGATTGTGCGACGAGTGGGCATCAGTGAAAAACCCACCCGTGCGAGCTTTTCAGATGTGACGCCGGTCGAATACGTTTTGCTTCCCTTACGCGACGGACGTTTTGCCGGTGCGAACAACGTGATCGGGTTTAATATCAGCAACGACGCCGCTAGCGGTCCGACGAGAAACACCTCCACCCTTATGTTTGAACTCGCGGATGGGAGAGTTTTCTCAGCGGATTATAAAGGATTCGATACCTCGCCCTTTCCGCCTTTTGCCAATGTCATTCGGTTTTCCGGATGGCCCATTTTCGGCGGCGATCAGTGCATGCTGGCGGGAAACATACCCCTTTCCTTTGTAGATAATCCGGAGATCGACACGCAGACGCCGATGCTGTGCGGCTAGGCAACCGTCGAGCGCTAGGCGGCAGCCCACCTACCACAGCCGCTCGCCGAAAGCCGCGAGCCGCCCGAGATGCTTGGTGCGGGAAGCGGCTTTGTGCTCATCGAGCGGCCGTCCGATAAGGCAGGCGGAATCAGGCGGAACCCTTGTTGACACTGCCGTTTCGGCCACTTTAAATGGGCGGGCGCAGCATTGACTGTGCTTTCCATTCGGCGCCTGACGGCGCTTTCGCGATTGCCCAACAATCATCATCGGGGATTGGGATGAACAAGACGGAATTGATCGACCACATCGCAGAACAAGCAGATCTTTCGAAGGCGGCGGCGGGGCGCGCACTCGACGCCGTGATCGGCGGTGTCAAAGCCGCACTGAAGAAGGGCGGCACGGTAACGCTCGTCGGCTTCGGCACGTTCGCGGTGGGCAAGCGCACGGCTCGCACGGGCCGCAATCCACGCACCGGCGCGGCCATCAAGATCAAGGCGGCTAAGGTACCGAAATTTAAACCTGGCAAAGCGCTGAAGGATGCGCTAAACTAGCGGGCTCGCTGGCTGTGAATGATCTTGCGTTCACAAGCTGGTAGGCAAGTGAAGAAGTGAAAGCGGGTTTGCGAACGGGTGCTTAGCTCAGTTGGTAGAGCGGCGCCCTTACAAGGCGTAGGTCGGGAGTTCGAGCCTCTCAGCACCCACCATTTCCGTTTCGCGATTTGCTTCCAGGCAGTTCCATAGTGTTCTGCTGTAGTACCCGGAAACCCGCGTGGCTATTGGCTCCGCGGGTTTTTTCTTTTTGATCGACGGTACGAAGACTTCCGAGATCGGCTGTTAGAACCCGCTCTTTTATCGTTGTATTTTCCGTTGCATGTTCTCTCGTGTGTTCGTTGCATGCGCGGTATACAACGATGGCTCGCTCCTCCCTCCACCAGCTCACCCGGCTCCGGATTCTCAACGCGAGGCCGGCCGTCAAACCATACACGCTGTGGGACGGCGGTCGACTCTACGTGTTGGTCAAGCCCGACGGTGCCAAGCTTTGGCGCTGGAACTACAACTTCGCTGGAAAGGCCAGGACGATGGCCTTCGGTAGTTGGCCCGAAGTATCGGAGAAGGAGGCGCGGGCCGCTCATGCGGCCGCGCGGGAACTGCTGCGTCGGGGTGTTGACCCAATGCGAACAACGGGCGCGGGTACGAGCCACGCCCGGCCCCTTGGCGATCCGCCTAGACGCCGTTCGCCTTTAGGCGCGCGTCATACCAGCGAGCGAACTGATCGAGTGCGCCTTCCGTGTACTTGGAGTACGGGCCCGGAACATAGCCCGGGTCCTGCGTCCCGCTATGCGTGTTGCCGACGAGTTCCGCGTCTTGCTGCGTCGTGGCGATCCAGACTTCGGTCAGCTTTTTCAGATCGTAGTCGACACCTTCGACGGCATCTTCGTTCACGAGCCAAATGGTACGCACGCGCGTTTTATCCGGCGCAAGCGGAATGGCATAGGCGATCACGGCGTGGTCGCTCATCACGTGCGTCCACGAGTGATGCCCCCACATATGCACATCACCGAGATCCCGGCGTTGCAAGTTGCCAAGCAGCTTGGTGCTGGCGACCTTGGTATCCATCGTCTGCGATTCGCCGGCATTGGCGATGACGAGCCGCTGCGAGCGGAAATTTGTATCGACGCTTTCGTCGAGGGATTCGAATAGTTCGCAGATATAGCCGTCCTTCTCCCACTCTTCCTTGCGGGCCGCGTTGTTCTCGAGGTACTGTTCATAATCGGCCAGCGAGTCTTCGCTTTGGCCGTCGGGGCAGAAGCCGAAATCGTGCGCGAGGAACGACTGGGTCAATTCCGGGTGCGTGCCGCCGCAGTGGTAGCACTCACGGTTGTTCTCCATGACGAGCTTCCAGTTGCCGTTCTCGACGATGTCCATCTCATAGGCAATCTTCGTACGCTGCATCTCGTGCGGCGCGAAGCGCGGCATCATGACCGTCTCGAGCTTCGAAATGTCCGCGGGAGATTCGTCCGCAAGGCAAATAAAAACATGAGCGCCGACGACCTTGACATGAACGGGGATCAGGCTCTTGCAATCCTTATCGAATTCCTTGCCCATATGCGTCGCGTGACGCAGGCTACCGTCCAAGTCGTACGTCCACTGGTGATACGGACAAACCAACATGCCGACGCTGACTTTGCCTGCATTCTTGACGAGGCGCGAGCCGCGATGCCGGCAGACGTTTCGAAAGGCGCGGATGTTTTCGTCGTCGTCGCGCACAATCAGCACCGACGCTTTCCCGATATCGATCGCGTAGACATCGCCCGGTTCCGGCACATCGGCTGTCACGGCGACGAGGATCCATCGTTTGTGGAAAAAGACATCCATGTCCGTTTCGAACACGTCTTGCCGCCCGAAAAGTTCGCCGGGCATCCCGTGTCCGGGCTCCCGGCTGTCGAGCAGTTCGCGATGGGTCTTGATAGGAATGACGGTCATGGTGGGGCTCCAATAGCGAGATGTTTTCCCGATGCGTTGCATTGAGTTATGCGGGCAGTATTGGAGCGGCGAAAAGTAGCGTCAACGCGCTTTATTTTTCTCATCACATTACTTTATGTTATGCAGCGCTGGACGGGTTTTCGGTAGTCTTTTCCCTGCCTCCTGGGGGGGCGGAAACGGCGCCGGGGCATTCAGTACCGGGTGCCCCAACTTGATTGACGCGACTCTAGAACAGGCGATCTCCCGGCGGACGAGCATGGAATGGACAAATAGCGGGTCAAGATGACAAGGGCAGCTAAGGGATATCGACGCATCGTACCGTCCTTGACCGCACTGGTTGAATTCGAGGCGGTGGCGCGCTTGGGCAGCTTTACGCGTGCAGCGACTGAATTGGGTGTGACCCAGGCAGCGGTCAGCAGGCAGGTACGGTTTCTGGAGGAAGCGTTGGGCGTACGCTTATTCCATCGCTTGCACCGCTCGATCGCGTTGACCGCCGAGGGCGAGGCACTCTATGTGGTCGTGGCCGAATCGATGCAGAAGATCGCGGGCGTATTCGATCGTCTGTCGATCGGTACGGAGCAGCAAGAACTCGTGCTCGCGGCGACGGCGCCGTTTGCACAGCTGCGATTGCTGCCGAGGCTGCCGAACCTCAAGCGCCTCGATCCACCCTGGTTGTTGCGGTTGAGCACGCAGATGTTCACCGCGGACCTTCGCCATGTCGAGGTCGATGTTGCGGTGCGGTACGGAGACGGTAACTGGGGCGACGGCTCATCCACTTTGTTGTTCGACGAAGAAGTGTTTCCGGTGTGCTCTCGGCATTTTCTTGAGGAAAACGAAATATCGGAGTCGCTCGAGGCGCTGGCCGCTCTGCCGCTTATCGAATCGGATTCGACGTACGAGGGCTGGATGGGGTGGGAGGCGTGGTTTCGATCGGCAGGCCACCGTCCGGCCAAATTGAACTATGTACTGCGCAGCAGCTTGTACACGGATGCCGTGCAAGCGGCGAGATATGGGCAAGGCGTCGCGCTGGGCTGGAGCCGTCTGGTGCACGACCTCTTGGCAAAAGGCGAACTTGTCCGATTGACGAGCGCATCGTGCAAACCGCGCGACGCCTACTACGTCATCGTCCCTCACGGCCGGACGTTGACGCCGGCCGTCGCGCGATTGATCGACTGGCTGCGGGAGGATGATGCTATTAGCTAAGCAGCTAAGCAGCTAAGCAGCTAAGCAGCTAAGCGCACACCCAACGCGTTGGACGGTGCGCTCACGATAACCCAATGTAATGCGATCGCGAAAATTTCGCGCGTTGACGTGGATTTTCGACTTTTCGATACTGAGATTCGACATTTATTCGACGTCTTTATTCGACACTCGCCGGCGTGGGAAAGCTTACCTTGACGGGGCCAAGTACGCGTCGGTATCCAAGGACAATGATGCGACTGGAAACTCAAGAAGCCTTATCCATTGCGCGGCAGGCCATACTCGGTGCCGGCGCGAACGAAGCCATCGCCACTTCGCTCGCGAACGCTACGGTTTCCGCCGAATGGGCCGGGAGCCGAGCGGTCGGCTTTGCCCATCTCCCGGATTACTTGGACGGATTCGCCAAAGGGCGAATCTCCAAGTCGGCCGAGCCGACGATCACGTCGCCCGCTCCCGCCTTGACGCAGGTAGACGCGCACGGCGGTATCGCACAGTTGGGTTTCGATCGCGCATTCGATCAGATCGTCGAACGCGCCAAGGCGTTCGGCGTCACCGTCTTCGCGCAAGTCAACAATTTTACTGCCGGTGAACTGGGCTACTACCCGCGACGCTTGGCGGAGCAGGGCTTGGTGGCCCTTGCGATGACGAACGCGACTGCGCAGATGACGACGCTCGAAAGCCGCAAGCCCGTCTATGCGACAAATCCGATGGCATTTGCGGCACCGCGTGCCGGCGGTAAGCCATTCGTGATCGATCAAGCAACCAGCGCGACGGCTTTCGTCAACGTGAGACAAGCGGCCGAGCGTGGCGATTCCATACCGGAAGGCTGGGCGGTCGATGCGAACGGCGAGCCGACTACCGATGCGCGCAAAGCGGTTGAAGGACTTCTGCTCGCGTTCGGCGGCGCACGTGGCGCCAACCTCGCTCTGATGATCGAAATCATGGCGGCCGGTATGACGGGCGGAAATTGGTCGATGGATGCGCCGTCGTTTGCGACGGGCAGCGAATGCCCGGCGGTCGGCCTTTTTATCGTTGCCATCAAGCCAGATCTGCTCGTGCCGAATTTTATCGAAAGGCTGTCGGCGCAAATCGAACGGCTTGCGGGGCAGGGCGTGAGGATTCCCGGCAGTCATCTGAACGTCACGGAACTCGATGTTCCCGATGATTTGATCGAGAGAGTTCGCGCGTTTAATCGGGTGGCGTGAAGCCGGCGGTGTGGGTGCGGCAGTTGCGCGGCGCTCTCAATGGCCCTTCGATGATGAGGCGCCGCGCATCGCTTCCCGGCCAGCGACGCTGAAAAAGCGATGCACTTGCGGCCGAAACGAAGGTCGCGCGTTGGACGCGGACCCGTTGCCGATCAGGCCGCCTTAAGGCTACCGTGCGGATCGATCACAAACTTCTTCGGCACGCCCGAATCGAATTCGGCGTAGCCACTTGGCGCTTGATCGAGCTCGATGACGTTCACGTTTACCACTTCGGCGATGTTCAGACGGTCGAACAAAATCGCCTGCATCAGATTGCGGTTGTACTTCATGACCGGCGTCTGACCGGTGAAAAACGAATGCGACTTCGCCCAGCCTAGGCCGAAGCGTACCGAAAGGCTGCCTTGCTGCGCCGCCGAATCCACGGCGCCCGGATCGTCCGTCACGTACAAACCGGGGATGCCGATCTTGCCGGCGGCCCGCGTGATTTCCATCAGTGAGTTGAGCACGGTGGCGGGGGCCTCGTGTTGCGAACCCGAGTGGCCATGGCCACGAGCCTCGAAGCCGACGCAATCGATGGCACAGTCCACTTCCGGTTCGCCGAGCAGAGCGGCGATTTGGTCCGCGAGCGAAGCATCTTGCGAAAGATCGACCGTTTCGAAACCGACGCGTCGAGCGTGTTCGAGGCGCCTCGGATTGACGTCGCCGATGATCGTCACGGCTGCACCGAGCAATCGAGCGGATGCCGCCGCAGCCAAACCGACGGGGCCGGCGCCGGCGACATAGACCGTCGAGCCGGGGACTACGCCGGCAGTCGCCGCACCGTGATAGCCGGTGGGCAGAATATCCGACAAACACGTGAGATCCCTAATCTTGGCCATCGCGCGGTCACGGTCCGGGAACTTGAGCAGATTGAAGTCCGCATACGGAATCATGACGTATTCGGCTTGGCCGCCGATCCAGCCGCCCATGTCGACGTAACCGTAAGCGCCGCCTGCACGCGCTGGGTTGACGGTGAGGCAGACGCCGGTGTTTTGCCCCTTGCACATCGGGCAACGGCCGCAAGCAACGTTGAACGGGACCGACACTATGTCGCCTTTTTTCAGCGTCACGACGTCGGAACCGACTTCGATGACTTCGCCGGTGATTTCGTGACCTAAAATGAGCCCAGCAGGCGCCGTGGTACGGCCGCGAACCATATGCTGGTCGGAGCCGCAAATGTTCGTGGCAACCACTCGAAGAATGACGCCGTGATTGGCCTTGCGGCCGGCAGGATCGACGAGTTTCGGGAAGGCGATGCTGCGTACCTCGACTTTCCCAGGACCCACGTACACGACTCCACGATTACCTGACATGATGTCTCCCAGTGTTATGAAGATTTGAAAGCGTGCTTGAGCTGCAACGTCTACAGCCAGTCGGTCTCGAAGCTGCAATCAGTGAGCGAGACGCAACCGTGCTCGGTGAGTACGACTTGCTGTTCGAGCTTGACGCCCTGCGTGCCCCCGTCGGCACCGATGTAGCTTTCGACGCACGCCGTCATGCCGATTTCGAATCGGCCGTCGTAACCCGCGCTTTCCCAATCGACGTTGTGCGCGATCGAGGGGTACTCGTCGACCATCCCGATGCCGTGCGCCAAGCAGCAGTACCGGTTCTTGACGTATGGATCGGGGATCTTCCAAGCTTTTTCCGAGAACTCGCGGAACGTCATGCCCGGCTTTAGAAGGTTCATGTTGAAATGAACCTGCGTGTATGCAAGCTCGTATAGCTTGCGCTGCTCGTCCGAGGGGCGCCCATCCCCGACGAGCCACGTGCGCGAAATATCCGAGCAGTAGCCGTTCGGCCCGACCATGTCGGTGTCGAAGGCTAGCAAGTCGCCCTTTTGCAGGACACGCGAAGAACACTCGTGCATCCACGGATTCGTGCGGTCGCCGGAGGCGAGCAGCCGAGTTTCGATCCACTCGCCGCCGTGCCGGATGTTCTCGTAATGAAGGTTGGCCCAGAGATCGTTCTCGGTGATGCCGGGGCGCAGCTCGCGCCGCATGCGCTCGATGCCCTTTTCGGCGGCACGCAGGGATTCGCCCATCAAGACGAGTTCGCCGGCCGACTTGATCAGCCGGGCCGTCTCCATGAGTGCCTGGCCGTCGAGCAGGGTGATACCATTCTTTTCCAGGTAGGCGGTGCCGAACGGATCGAGCCGGTCGACTGCCAGCAGGCGCTCACCCGGGGCATGCTTGCGGAAGACATCGACGATATCGGCACCCCAGGCTTGCGCGCGTTGCTCGGCCTCATGCCCTGCATTGAAGAACGTCCAACTGACGGGGTGGCGCAGTTCGACATCGTGGCCCAGCCCATCCCACACGTGGTCGCTGCTGTGAAACTCCCAAGCGATGATGCGGCCGTCCGCGAAAACCATGATGTATCGCGCGGGATTGCGGCCACACCAAACCGACATGTTGGACGAATCGGTCGCATAGCGGATGTTCACCGGGTCGTACAGCAGGATCGCCGGGCATTGATGTTTGAGCAGTTGCTCCTGCACGCGAGCGAGCCGATACGCTCGTACCTCGCGCAAGATCGCCTCCTTGCCGCCCGGTTGGACTGTGCTGTGTGCATCGGAAAGCTGGTCGCCCGCCATACTGCGTCTCCTGGAATGATTTTGAACGTGCGTTTTCGGGGATGAGCGGGTTCGACGGGTGGTGTGAACCCGCTTCAAAACATGCCGTGACTACATTGCTTGCGTTTTCGTCGACGAATTGGCGGTGACTACAGTTCGAGCACCAAGTCCGACGTCGGGCGGCTGCAGCAAAGCAAGCGGAATCCTTTCTGGACTTCTCGATCGCGAATGCCGCCGTTGTGTTTCATATCGACCTCGCCTTCGAGCACCTTCGTTTTGCACGTGCCGCAGATGCCTTGGCTGCAAGACGAGGGGATCGCGACGCCGGCCTTTTTCGCGGCGGCGAGCACAGTTTCGGACGCGCTCATCGTGAACGTCTTCGACGAGCGCGAGAGTTTCACGGTGAACGTCCCTTGCGATGCATCGCCCTGTGGCGCGGCGTTTTCCGCGGTGTGTGCCGTCTCCACAGTTGCCGCACCCGCTGAGAAATCGAAGCTTTCCTGGTGATAGCGCGCCGGGTTGTGACCGCCTTCGCGCAGCAATGTCTGCGCGGCTTTCATGTAGCCGGCGGGGCCGCAAGTGAACGCCTCGCGCTCGGCGTAGTCCGGTACCCATTCGGAAAGCTGCTGCAGACTGAGGCGGCCGATGGGTCCCGACCAAT